>NZ_JBFUIO010000028.1:0-31791 GCF_056401835.1 Paenisporosarcina sp. P4_D4
GTATAATTTGTGAGTCTTTCAGTTCGTTCACATTTAATTGATTGTTGTCTTCACCAAAACGATAATCAGGAAGTTGATCGTCTGCCTCTACTGACGTTTGATTGGTATCCTGAATGAGAGCATCGTTATGATAGGGACTGAATGCAACTTCGACCTCTTCCTCCAAGGAATCATGCACGAACGTTCCTACTTTCAGTTGTTCCATCCCAAGGTCGGTCAGCCGATAGAAACCTTCATTTAACTTAACCATCTGATTTTGTATCATCAGCTTCAGCATATGATCCACAAAAATGTTTTCCACCGCCAGCAATTCGCTGATTTCTTCAGTGTGTTTGACGTCCAGTTTCCCCAAAATCTTCAAGATCATTTTCATCAGTACATCCATTTGACTTCGGATACCCGTTGTCATCTGAATGTTAGCAAGTTGAAGCGGAAACCCCCATCTCTCACTTCCAAGCAAGCGAAGATGCCGTTGTTCCAGCAACACGGTCGATACTTTCGACATTTCTGTATCAAGTTGTTTGCTCATAAAATCACTTCCTGCCTGCGTTAGTTTCCAATTGTTTCAGTCCCTCGTATTTCTCTACGACATTCAATACGTGTCGGAACATGATCTTTTGGGATTCGCCGTGGGCTTTTTTCGTGAACATGTCCGCACTGCCGACAATCATAAGAAGTTCACGTGCTCGAGAAAGTGCCACGTTTAATCGTCGGTAATCCTTTAAGAACCCAATGTTCCCATCCTTCTGGTGATGATTACGCACGAAGCTCAGAATGATAACATCCATTTCCATCCCTTGGAATTTATCGACTGTTCCTGTTCGGCAATGAAGGTGAGGCAGGTCGAGTTCTTGGCTGAGAAGACGATCCACTTTTTTCACTTGTTCCCCGTAAAAACTTATGACGCCTACTTTCTTCTTCACGTTAGCATTCAGACGGCCATCCTTTTTCGCGTGAGCTGTCGCCTGATCCAAATCCAGTAATAATTCACGGATTTGTTTCAGCTCAGCTGCATTGTAATAGCTACGGCTATGCTGCTCCCGCTCCTCAAGAAATCCTTGCTCATTCGGCATATCGTACCAAATGATATGCTGCCCACGTTTGAACAGCTTGCCATCCAGCAAGTGATCACGTTCTTTGCTCGAATCAGCCAATCCGCATTCCAATCCGTAATTATTTTCACGGTAAAATGGGTTGATTGTTTCCATTATGTGCTCATGCATTCGGTATTGAATGCGAAGCGTTGCCTTGCTGTCTTCAGGCAAATCATTGAACAACCGTTCAAAAATGGATTCTTTCAAAATCGATGTCAAATCAGCTTTCTCTTGTGCATCGGTCATATCTTCGAGCACTTCGTCCATCGTGTCCTGTCCGACCAACGGAGGCAGTTGATGATGATCGCCAACCAAAATGATTTTCTTCCCTTTTAACATCGGCAGCAGTAATTCAGGTGGTGTTGCTTTTGATACCTCATCAATAATGACCACATCAAAATCGGGATACTGTGTCACAAAATCCTTACTTGCCGAAATCGAACACGTTACACCAATCACATTCGCATACTGAATATACAATTTCTTGATTTCATCCATATCATAAGCAGTTGATTGTCCCAGCATATCCTGCCACTCGAGACGAATGTCGTTGGAAACGTTCAGGAAAGTTTCTTTTCGTTTTAATTCGATTAATTGTGCTGATGTATTCTCGAAGTTCGTATTCACTTCGTTCAATAAAGCATCTACATCGATACTGATAATTACTTCAAGGTCGGTCACTTCTTTATTAATCGTTGTTTGCTTGAACTGTTCATCAGCCAATTTCTGTGCCAAATCTGCCATTGTATCTTGAATTTGGTTCATTTCGTTTTCACGTTTTTGCATAACCCCTCGTTGCACGGAGGTTGCTTGTACCAAACCTTCTACGAAGCTCTCTTCTGTTCCCATCTGCTCAAGCTCTGCCTCTTTTTCCGTAAGAGCCTTTTCGATTTCGACCATTGGAACAAGTACTTCTTGATTGGGTACCGTTTCACGCATACCGGAAAGATTCTTTTCAATAGAATCAATTTCTTCAACCAGTGCAGAAAGTTTTGGAGTCAATAAAGTGGTCTCTGCAGCTAACTCCTGCAGACGTGTTACAAGAGTTTGTCCAACGACTTCTTTCAGCTGTTCAAATGAAGTCAAAATTTCATTCTTTATTTGCTCATTTCCTTGTGCACCATTACGTGTTAATCCAACTTTTCTGGATACTTTCAGGACCATCATATGTTCATAAATAGCCGACAATTTTTGTCGATCCGTTTGATTTAACGGCTCCCGGAATGCGTTCATTTGTTTGGTATAATCCCGAAATGCGTCTACGACTTTTTTTACATACCGATCTTCAAGCTTCACTCCAACAACATGAGGCATCATCGATATCTTTTTTGCGAGCATCTTCATATTGTATTGATGCGCGTTTAGTTGCTGTTCTGCATAAATAATGGCTTTACTCAACGTGTCATCCACTTCGGAATGATTCCCTATTTGAATCGAAGCTTGATAGTTCATACGCAACTGGTCCATATGATGAAAAATCGAGTTGATTTCAGATGAACGAGCCCATGATTCCTGCCCCATCAACTTTTGTAATTCAGGGATTTTCTTAACATTTGGGATTTGCTTCGCTATATGTTCCAAAGTCGCTTGCTGAGAAGAGGCCTTCTTCAATTGGTCCACATTTTCCTGATGCTCATTTCTTTTCTGTTGAAGAGATGTTGCCGTTTGTAAACATGCTAACTGTTTTTGAAGTACTTGAATTTCATCATTGAGTTTAATGTGAAGTTTAGCAAATTCACCTGTGCCCGAAAAAAGAGCTACTTGGTCATTCAACCGTTCATATCGGCTTTTTGCATCCTCAAAAATGTCCTGACTCATAATCAATTGAAAGTCAAATTGATCTTTTTTTCGCTTCAACTCTTGAACGTATGACTGACTTGACTTCAGTTCGTGCTGAAGTCTGTTCAAATTTTCCTTGGCTTGATTCTTTTCCGTTTTCTTCGTTTCAAGAGTCTCTATTTCACTCTTCAGATGGTCGATTGTTGCTTCAGTTTCTTTAATAGAAGTAAGAAGAACCTGTCCATCTTTTTTAAACTGGTTTACATGCGTCTGGATCGACAAAAGCGTCTGTTGCTTCCAGTAAAGAGCAACTTGTTCTTCAACAAAACGCTGCCCTTCTTCCTCGATGCTTTCACTTCGACCGATTCGTAAAATTCGAATGTCCTGGTCCGTCAATAATTTACCCAGTGCATTATCAACCGCCAAATTCGATTGTGAGGCTACTAGCGTTTTCAAACCCATTTTCGCATGCTGATAACAAATTTCAGAAATAACCGTGGTCTTTCCTGTTCCGGGTGGCCCTTGTATGACATACATATCCTGTGCGGCAATCGCGCCTTCTACTGCCTGTCGTTGAAATTCATTCAGATTTTGCTTGAAGGTTAAGTCTTCCGGAACCTTCCCTTTTCGCACAGTCGGTCGTTTCTCGAATAACAGCTTTTCCAGGTTCGGATTAACTGCCCAGCCATTTTCCAGACGCTTGAACCCATCTTTCAAACGATTAATTTGTGCCATTTCCGCTACATTATCGAATGCAAGCTTCCCGTTTGCCGGCACTCGCCATTTTCCCGTTCGTGCTTTTTCCTGAAGATCCTTGGCAAGTTCTACATCAATGGTTCGTTTGCCCATTTGCACCTGCACAACATTTCCAAGACTTTGGTTCGTCGCTACTAACTTAACAGCCGACTTTTTGTAATACTTATCAAACCCATTCGGCAGCTTATGAAGCTCAAATGTGACTTTACGGAAATCCAGACTTAAACGGGCACTCCGGATGCCAATTTCAAGTCTTTCGACATCGGCATTACGCTCCATTACCCGTAAATAAGATTCCCAGCTTGAAATCCGTTTTTTTACGTACTCCGATCGGTCGGAAGCAATAGGTAGAGACTGAATAATCCTATAAAGAGCGAGCGTCATTTCCGTAGACACCAAGCCTTTACGGTCAAATGCCATCCTCATCTGCAAATGGCGGTTATTTCCTAATTGAATACGCTTTTTAGTTATATAGAAATGAACGACCTCAAGCCCGTTACCAATCCATTCGCACTCCATGACTGGCGTACCTTCAATAGCTTCTGACTCTATATATAAAGACACGCGTTTTTGATTCGTCTGTCCATCTGAAAGGCGTTCCATATGAACATCCACAACTGGAGACACGTTCAACAAGTTCGTCATCTCTTCAGCCATTTTCGGTTTATTTTTCTTAAACCGGCTGCTCACGGCTAAGTTACACCGTGTTATTTCACTTACTATCACACTCACCTCTGAAACACTCCTAACCCGTCCAAACCATATCTTCCTATTGTAAAGGATAGTTGTCCTCAAATCGACCGCTCATGAAGAATCCTTTTTGCCCTTTTTTTGGAACTTATTATCACAGAAAAAAGCGACTGAAGTTGTTTTTCAGCCGCTTTCGAATTTCTTTATGAAATTCCAACAATATTTCAATGATCTTATTTTAAGGAATTATACTATCCTCTATCACCTATTTAGATTCATTCACTTTATGCAGGTACATTCGAGCGTTGCGCACCTTCCCCATTAAACGTCGGTTTCACTTTATTAAAAATTCTTTTGTTTACTGAATTGATACACTTTCTTCTGGACACCATCCCTGTTATTAAAGAAAAGCACCCCTAATCGGATTGACTGTCGATTGGAGATGCTTCTTTTTCAGTTCAATTCACAAAAATATAGAACTATTTAATGGATGAAGAAGTAGGAGATTAACGTGCTTAACAATAATAGGGACGATACGCTCTCTCGTCAGGCGCACAGGTGCAAGCAGGCAATGGATGGCGAGTCCATCCACCAACGCATACAGTGTTTCGATTTCTTCCTGAAGTTCAATTCCTGGTTTCAATCTTCCGTGTGCTTCCAGTACAGAAAGGAATTGCTGTAGCGCCTGCAAAATCCCATCATCTCCCTCGAATTTATGACGGAATTGGACATTGGCCATGAAGTGGAACCAAACTGTCATTTCGAGACGGGACTGGTCATCCAAAGGAATAATTTCCAAAGAGAAATGAACAAGCAACTCATCCATTGGTATGTCCTGTGCAAACTTTTTCTCAATCCGTTCCGTCACTCTTTCTTTCACCAACTCCATCGAATAGCTCAACAGCTCTTCTTGAGAAGAAAAATAATGGCGCAAAGAACCTAATGATAGATTGGCTTCATCGGCAATCGCCCGGACAGTTGTTCCTTCAATCCCTTTCTTCATAATCATTTCCCACGTGGCTTCTGCAATAATTTGTCTTCGTTCTTCGTGATTCACTTGTTTTGGCATAGGTTTATTATAGCGACTAATGTACAGTCAGACAATCTTTTTAGAACACTTGTATTAAATAAAACTTGTGGTATATTTTAATTAATACGAACGTACTAAATAAAACATGGAGGTGTGCACATGAATGGAATTGCTTGGGCCATTGTCATCTGTGAAATTTTATTTTGGTTATTTATCGTCAGTGGGCTTGTTGTTCGCTATCTAGGAAAAAGAGAAAAACTTGGGTTTATACTTTTAGCAATGACACCTTTGGTGGATTTGGCTCTGCTTGTATTAACGGGATTCGACTTGTACAGAGGTTCGACTGCCACGATGGCACATGGAATTGCTGCTATCTACATCGGGGTTTCCGTGGCTTACGGTAAATCGATGATTCGCTGGGCTGATGATCAGTTTTGTTTTTATATCCTAAAAAGCAGGAAGAAGCCCGCCAAAAAAATGGGAATGGCTTTTGCTAAACAAGATTTCCTCAATTGGATTAGGCATCTCTTCGCCTTTTTAATCGGTGCTGGGTTATTACTCGGTTTGACAATATGGGTGGGCAATGCCGACAGAACGGAAGCTTTTCAACAAATTCTTCGCGTATGGGCGATTGTACTCGGCATTGACTTACTCATCACCTTGAGTTACTTTATCTGGCCACGCCCAGCGAGGCATACAGCCTAACTCTGCAAGTATTGATAAAAACAAGGAACAGATTTATCAAGTGAAATTCAGCCATAATGAAAAGAGACTTTCAATTATCCATAAATTGAAAGTCTCTTTTCAGTTGCTTGAAATTGGATATAAGAAATGAATTTTAACGCCTGCATATGTTATAGTTTCTCATTTTTTTGTAACACCAAGTGGACGCTTTTCGTTACGCATGTTATGGCCAATTAAGTTATGTTCAACCTAATAAAAGCCAAGCTTATTGTTTAAGTGGACCCGGTAGTGAAATTTTTGCTTTTCGGTATCCCTCAAAAATATCAATGGCCGCAAACACTACACACACGATGATGATGCTTTGATATGCCCAATCATAAAGGTTGGAATCAATCTTCAGTTGTTGCAAATAGACAACGAACTGCTCACTCAAAATCGAATCGTTTCCAATGATTGTCGCTAAAACCACCAGAGTAATGAGGTGTGTAATGGTATTCAAACTTGCAACTTTCATCGTCCATTGTCCGACAAAAGCTTTATACAATGCCAGAGTTACCTCCAATACAATTACAAGGACTACTAGCAGCCAGTAAGAATTCAGTATTTCCTGATTAAAAATGGGGAATTGAAATTTGATTCCGTTCGCTCCATCTTCATAGGTTCCTACCAATTTAGCAGCGTTGAAGTAAATAGCTGCCCAGGTGGCTGTCCATATTAGACTGCCTAAAATCATACATTTTTGAATGGCTTTTTTCTTTGGAATTGGATTTACGTTCTTTAAATCTTCCGGAGTCCATTTCTTCATACTCATCGTGAGTGGTGCCTGGTCTCTGGATTTGTCCGTCCATTCAATGACAGCAAAGACCAAAGTTAACCAAAACGCTGTTTGCATGGCAGTGCTCAACAATTTCCAAATGGCTATTCCGAATACGTTGAGAATGACGGTTATGATTTCTTCATCCCCTTTAGCCGAAACAAGTGCATCCGCCACCGAAGCAATCAGTGTGATTGTCATTGCTATTGGTAGGATAAGTTTCAAAAGATTGATATATATATCGAAATACTTCGGGCCGATCAGATGCATAGGCCGATCCAAATAATTGTGTGCCATCACTGACGGATTGCCAAGCTCGGCGAGCACTGCCTTTACTTGAGCTTCGGTCGGTTCATTTGGAAGCATATCTTCTATTGTAGAACGCAATTCTAAAGCAATGTCTTCCCTTGTGTTTTCAGGCAACCTTCTTGTAACTTCATGGATGTACAAATCAATCCACTTCATCTTGTTCGTCTCCTTTCAATAATCCGTACAGTTCTTGTGATGTTTTTTCCCATTCTTCTTTTAGCTGTTCAAAAATTTTCACACCGAATGCACTCAATACGTAATATCGGCGCGGCCTGCTCTCTGTTGTCTCCCATGTACTGGTCACGAGCTCTTGTTTTTCTAAACGCCTCAATAATGGATAAAGTGTACTTTGATCAATTTTGATGCCGTTCTTTTCCAATCTTTGGACGAGTGAATAACCGTATTGTGGTGTTCTCAATTGACTCAATACCGCCAAAGTTAACGTCCCCCTGCGCAATTCAGTCGTCAAAGAACCCAATAGTTGATTCATTATTTCACCTCTTTCTCTATACTGTATGTCACACACCTTCATACTGTACATCATACATTATTGTATTCTGAAAAGTAAATTAAAATGAAGGCTTATGAAAAAGAAAAAAGACTTTCAATTAATTATTAATTGAAAGTCTCTTATTGTAGCTGAAAGAAAAAATGAATCACGGGAACTTAATCTTTATCGCAGATTTCTTACACCGCTTGCTGTTTTTTACGAATATACAGGGACAGACACATAAACAACACTAGATAAAATGCCAAAATGGCTATGTTTTTCACTTCAGGTACATTTCCACGAATGATTTCCCATGCCCCGTTGCCGTAATTGTATGCGGGCAACCAAGACCCCAATGTTTGGATTGTTTTCGGCAACACTTCCATTGGCATCCACATACCACCTGTGATTGCCAGAAGCATATAAACCATGTTACTGACCCCACTAGCTGTTTCTACCTTCTTCATCGTCCCAACCAGGACACCAATACCAAGGAAAGGAATAGAACCTACTAAAATCCACAATCCACTCATTATCCAGTCCATCGCAGGCAAAGATACCCCATTAATCAAAACCCCTGCAACGAAAAGCACAACAATTGACAACACATGAATCATCGTTTGCCCCAGCATTTTTGACAGGAAATAGACCATTCCAGAGAGCGGTGTCACTTTCATGAATGTTGTCCAGCCCTGTGATTGTTCCTGTACCATCCGTATGCCCAACGTCATGATTGCACTTCCCATTACACTGAACGTCGTAATGGACATCAGGAAGTGTGCATTCCATAGTTCTCTGTCAGGAACATCCGTATTCATGATTTTTGTAAAAATCACATAAAACACAATTGGCATAAAAAGTGACCAGAAAAGATAATATGGGTTACGGAAAATCCGTAAACCTTCAATTTTGCATTGATTTAGGAACATATTCATTTAGATKACCTCCTGTGGTTCAATTGTCAATTGTTCAAATGCTTCCTCAAGACGTCCTTTTTCAACCGCAATATCACTTACTTCAAATTT
This sequence comes from Paenisporosarcina sp. P4_D4, assembly GCF_056401835.1. Lineage (NCBI taxonomy): Bacteria > Bacillati > Bacillota > Bacilli > Caryophanales > Caryophanaceae > Paenisporosarcina > Paenisporosarcina sp. P4_D4. Next base: position 8,672 of record NZ_JBFUIO010000028.1, read on the forward strand.
AGATTCAAAAATTTTATGTAAGACCGCATCCGTGTTACTGGTGAACACATGAATCCGTCCATTTTTTTCAAGGACTTTTGACACATATGGCTCTTGAAGGAAAAGCATTTCAGATTCCACTTTTGAGGCAATGAATGAAATAGACTGAGTCAAAAGATTGCCTTTAATTTTTTCAGGGCTTCCGTCCGCAACTATTTTTCCTTTATGGAATAAAATGATTCGGTCAGCTATATCATCAGCTTCTTGCAAGTAATGCGTGGAAAATAGAATCGTCTTTCCTTGGTCGGCCAGTGTTCTCACGGTATCCAAAAAAACTTTACGTGCTGCTATATCCATTCCGACCGTCGGCTCATCAAAAAACAAAAGATCCGGATTACCCGCAAGTGCTAAAGCAAAACCGACTCTACGTTTTTGGCCACCCGATAGCTTTTCAGTTCGTTTGTTCAATTCTTCTTCGTTCAATCCCGTTAAGCCGATTAGCTGATCGAGCGACAGCGGTTCTGGATAGTAACTTCTAAACAGACGGATGATTTCCTTCACCTTTAGTCCATCCATCAAACTGACTTCTTGTAGCATCACGCCTATTCTTTCCCGAACCTTCACTTCATTCGCATTTGATTGGAACAGCTTGGATTCGCCACTTGTCGGATGCAATAGGCCAAGCATCATGAGGATGGTCGTGCTCTTGCCAGCCCCATTAGGACCTAGAATCGCAACGACTTCTCCTTTCTCAACCGAAAACGAAACATCGTCCACCGCTTTATTGTCTTTAAATGTTTTTGTAAGTCCTATAATTTCAACAACTTTTCCCAATCCTTCAGCCCCCATTAGCATAATGCTTTTTCACTTTGAAATTTACGTTCATATCCAGTCTATTACGTCTTGAAATACACGCATTTGGCTCTACCTTTTGTTACATCCCTTCCATCTCGATGGCAAAATGAATCCCACTAGTTGAATGTCCATTATCAATGACTTGTTATAAATTCCTACATGCATGTAAACAATTGCAATAGTGTACATTTTTGTTTTCGTTAAGAGTTACAGAAATCCCTCTTTTTTACAATAACTAATATAAAGTTTCGCTAAGTTATCGCACACCACGCCTTCTCTATTCTTAATTAATGTGTAGTCCATCGTGACTCTGGTTGGACGAGTTGGTCCTTTACACAAAAAAATGGTCAATCCACATTGGACTGACCATGATCAATTACTTCTTATAGATTTCTTTATAAGCAATGACTTGCAACGCCAACATTTCTTCTTCCGTTAAGTCCTCATTGAGGGCCTGCAATACTTCTTCTTTAGATGCAGAGCCATTTTTCACTTTTGCTTGTAAATCTTGAAGCTTAGTGACGCCAACCTTTTTGACCAGGACGCGTGTGGCTTCTCCTTTAGTAGTAAAAGGCAATGTACTTTCATCTGCCGACTCGGCTTCCTTCATCATTTCCATCAGTTCAGGGTCATTTTCTATATAGGATTTCACTTCATTTATTTGCCCACTAGCCTCGAGTTCCGTTGAAACGGAATCAACCACTTTTTCCGAAGCGACATTGGTTCCGAAATAATAAAGTCCATAGCCTGCTAGTCCTAAAATCAGGATTACAACTAACAATTTCTTCATCTTCTCACTCCTTTTTTACGGTGCATTATATAACAGACGTCTGGGAACACAAAAAGTAACGGCTTTCATCTGTTCAATTTTTACCAATTATTTTTTTATTTTTTGTATCATTTGATTATTTATGGCATATACATATTGAATGTGGTCAAAATTGAAACCATGTTTTCATTGGAATGCATGCAATGAAATGATCATACGCAAAAATTAAAAAGAGAAGGTGAGTACATGATTAATCATTATGAATTGCAACAAATGATGGAAGCGAAAAGAATGGAGATAGATCGTCAAATTGAAATGCAGTCTTATTTCCTACAGGGAGAGCAGACAAAAGCAAGTTTGAGTATGTTGGAACTGTTCAAGAAAATGTTCAGCAATCGAAGAAATAGCAGCAAGGACAAATATTGTGAAAATTGCTAGAAGCTTAGATAAGCATGCGGAAATTGCGTTACTTCTTTCATTATCTTGATAAAAACTTTGACATACAAGTTAATTTGTTATAAGTTACCCTATGGACGAACAATTACAATTAACTTAGCTTTAATATTCGTGTTTAGGAGTGCTTATTATGGAAAATGTGTTTGATTATGAAGATATTCAATTGATTCCGGCAAAATGTATAGTTAATAGCCGTTCAGAATGTGATACAACAGTCGCTTTGGGCGAACATACCTTCAAGTTGCCTGTGGTGCCAGCAAATATGCAGACGATTATTGACGAAAAGATTGCGATTTACTTAGCTGAAAATGGTTACTTCTATGTAATGCATCGTTTTCAACCTGAGAAGCGAGTAGACTTTATCAAAAATATGCATTCCCGTGAATTAATCGCATCAATTAGTGTTGGAGTTAAAGAAGAAGAATATCATTTCATCCAACAATTGGCTGATGAGCAACTTATACCGGAATACATCACGATTGATATTGCTCACGGGCATTCTAACGCTGTGATTGAGATGATTCAGCATATCAAGAAGCACTTGCCTAAAAGTTTTGTTATTGCTGGAAATGTCGGAACCCCGGAAGCAGTTAGAGAATTAGAGAATGCAGGTGCGGATGCGACTAAAGTGGGCATTGGACCAGGGAAAGTCTGTATCACGAAGATTAAGACCGGATTTGGAACGGGTGGTTGGCAATTGGCTGCACTTCGTTGGTGTGCCAAAGCTGCAAGCAAGCCGATTATTGCTGATGGTGGTATTCGTACACATGGCGATATTGCGAAATCAGTCCGATTTGGTGCTTCCATGGTTATGATTGGTTCATTATTTGCCGGTCATGATGAATCTCCAGGAGAAACAGTTGAAAAAAATGGCAAGCTATTTAAAGAATATTTTGGTTCCGCTTCGGAATTCCAAAAAGGCGAAAAGAAGAATGTTGAAGGCAAGAAAATGTTTGTTGAGCATAAAGGTGCTTTGGACGATACGTTGAAAGAAATGGAACAAGATCTTCAATCCGCTATATCCTATTCGGGAGGAAACAAGTTAGAAGCCATCCGCAACGTGGATTATGTAATCGTCAAGAATTCTATTTTTAACGGTGACAAAGTGTATTAAGATTACGCTGAATTTCTTATGAATTTCCAGTAAAATGATTGGCATATTCATATAAAACGGGCGGCTGAAGATTGTACTTCAGCCGCCCGTTTTCTCTAAAAATTCAAGTAAATAAGACCGTTATCGAATGTTTTCCTACTTACCGCCATATCCTTTAGGACTCTTTTATTTTTTGTGCGGAGGTTGGAATCCATGAAAAAAATGTTGCTCCTTATTGTCATGCTTTTCACATATGGATGCACGCAACCACCTAGTGAACCTCCAACTGAGCGTACGACTCTTCCCAAGAATGATTTTCTGATCATTGCCCATCGCGGTGCATCTGCCTATGCTGCAGAGCACACACTTTCTTCATACGAGATGGCCATCCAGATGGGTGCTGACTACATTGAAATTGATCTTCAAATGACGAAAGACGGAAAATTAGTAGCGATGCATGATACTGTTGTCACTTTTCACAACGCTCAACAAGCGGTAACGGATGTCACGTTTGATGAAATCCAGCTTCATTCTCCTGAAAAAGCGTTCGAGAACAACCATCTTGAGTACACCCTACCGCATTATGATGATTTGCGAATTGTTGATTTGGAGGAGATTCTCCTTCATTTCGGTGATACCGTCAATTATTACATTGAAATAAAATCACCCAAAACGTATCCAGGGATCGAAGAGGAGCTGTTGAAACAATTACGTGAACATAACCTCCTAAATAGGGGTGACATCATTCCAAAAGTAATCATTCAGTCCTTTGACGCAAAAAGCTTAAAAAACATATTCGCTATGGAGCCTTCCATTCCCTTGATCAAACTTTATACATTCGAGGAAGAAGCGCATATTCCCAAGAAACAACTGAAAGAACTCTCACAGTATGCTTCGGGAGTTGGTGTAAATTCAGTTGCCGTGACTAAGAAGTTCATCGATTTGATGCACAGCAAAAACTTGATTGTTCATCCTTACACGGTCAATGATGCAGAAACGATGCGTTTCCTTATTGATCTAGGGGTAAACGGATTTTTCACTGACAGACCCGATGTGGCAAATTGGGTTAGAAGTGAGACGAACAAGATTGGAGAATAAATAGAACAATACCGCCAAGCTGATGCTTAATGGTTAAAGCTTATTTTTCACTCATTACGTATATACCTTCTTAAACTAAAATACTGCGTTTGTTAAGAATGAATTCTCTAATTAGCCTATCCTTCTTTAATAATCGAAGTCACCATGTGTAACGAATCCCATTCCCCCATTGAGAAGCGTACAATGGGATATTTTTTGGGGAAGAGGATTTTATTGATTTGTTTAGGTGCCAGGCCTTTGTTGTGGAGCACAATGATTTTGCTTTGAATCTCCAGTAGGTATTCGAGTTTGCGATTAAGATTGTCTCTGCCGTTCTTTAAGTACCCTGCATGATTGCAATATACTTCATTGAAATCGTAAGTAAGTGCACGTTGCAGGGAATTGATTAGGGTCGGAATGCTTTCGTCTCGAAGAACTACTTTTGTCCGTTCCTGACAATATAGGTCTCCGGTGAATAGTTGGCCCGTTTCTTTATTCAGAAAGGACATATGATCCTGCGCATGACCAGGGGTGTGAATAGTCTCCCATGTTGCCCCTCTGCTTGAGAAAGTGCTCTTTATCGGCTCGGCATCGAATGGTCCTCGTTTCCCCCAGAACAACTTCCTATATAAAGGATAGTTCGCTTTTGACTGACAGTCTTCTATATATCGTTCATGCATATAAATTGGTTTTCCTAACTGTTGTAGATAAGCCGCCCCACCTGTGTGATCTTCATGATGGTGGGTAATCATGACTTGATTGATTTCGTGTTGGTCAAAAAATAGTTGAAATTCTTTTTCGAGTGACTTTGCACCAGTATCTATTAATACGCCGTCCGACACAAAACAGTACACATTTAGGTTTACGCCTTGAAATGCCACATTGCCATTGACCATTTGAACACCACTTACTTCGGACAGCTCCACCTTTTTCTTGAAAATCATTCATCCCACTCCTCTTGAAAAACCTCTCTGTTTAGATGACTTTAGAATAAAATGAATGACTATTCACTTCAATTTCTCCTGTTATGATGAATGAATTACTCTTCACATTCCATTAACGTTATAGAAGTGACAGATTTTTCACCTTATTTCAGTTACACTGTATTAAGTCCCTAGAATTTGTAATTATTGGAGGAATTAGATGTATAAGAAGATTATATTAAACCCCTTATTTTTATTGTTAATTCTTTTTTTCGTTGCTGCTTGTTCCGAGGTAGACGATACATCTTCGCAACAAAGTAGCGAAGATGATGTTCAAGAAGTTGTTCCTGAGGATTCAGATTCACAATCTGAGAAGGATGATGATGAGACAGTTCCTGTTGTGGGCGAAGAGCCAGAAGTGTTAAGTGATTCTGAAATAAGAGTGGTCATGGATAAGTTTCAAAAGATAGAAGACATTGTTAAAGAGACGAATAGCAAGATGACATTTTCTGATGAAGAAAGAACCCAATCAGAAGTGATGGCAGCTAAACTTCAAGAAAACTTACCGGAGAGTATAAAGGAATTGGTATCAAGCGAAATGCTTAACAAGGAATTGCCGGAAGAGCTTCAGTCTTGGTATTATTCAAGTGGAGAAGATGGGTTCTTCCCTGAAGTTTCTTTGGATGCACGGATGGAAGTTATTGAAAATACTCCACAATTCATAAAGGTGAAAACCTTTCAATTGAATGACTTTTTTCAATGGCATGGAAATGTCTATATAACAGCAGTGAACGAAAATGGGCAGTGGTTAATTGATGGCGGTTACGAATGGGTAGATGTAGACAAAGAACCTCTAGACTTGTCAAAAGAGGAATTACTTATCCATGAAGAAACGATTAATGATTCCGAAATCGAGTTTATCGCAGAAGAAACCATAACGAGTACCTTGGACGATGGCACTTCAAAAACGGCAAATGCGATTATTGTTAAGATTGTTAAAGATAACATGCTAAAGGGACGGTTTACGGATACAGGGGAAGTCGTGAATGAGCTACCTGAAAAATTCAAGTCGRCCGAGTGAGATTAGTGCAGAAATATCTGTAAGAAATAAAAGAATGATGTGGTTTTTCAACTAACCATACTACGTAAGTTAAAGTGAAAACATTCACACCCATCCTTCATATTCTTTAAGAATTAATAAACCTTTGACTTTATAAACCCATTAAAAAGGAGCAGCTGAAAAAAATTCAGCCACTCCTTTTTTCACTTGCTAATAAGTTTTTCGGTAAATAATTGATCCATAAACGGTTTTTTACGGACAGACCCAATGTGGCAAATTGGGTTAGAAGTGAGACTAACCGACTGGATAGTGAATAGAATTCATTTTTCCCAACAAGAGTTCAGCTTGGGATAGGCAGAAGATGTAGACTGGTTAACTTTTGGATTTCGGTAGAAATACTATTCGTCACCGACTTCAGAACTTAGTTCAAGATGGTTTTTAAGTAAGTTTTTCGTGTCTGTCAACGATTCATCATCTAATAGCCAATACCACGTTCCAGTTGAGTTATCGTCATGGCCATCAAGGGATAGGGTTTCTACTTGTGGCATACCTTCTTTTATGTAAGTTAGAAAAGATTTCATCTCGTCAAATGTCATATCCGTTTTCATATTGTCACCAACGGCTGAAATCACATCGTCGTACTTCGTGAAGGAAGAGGCAGAAGAAGCTTTTTTTACAATGGATGATAGGATTTCCTGTTGACGTTTACCACGTTCGATGTCATTATCCAATTTCCTTGTACGGGCTAAAGCAAGCGCTTGTCGACCATCGAGTTTTTGATAACCCTTTGTTAATTGAATGCTGTAATTATCTTTTTCATCTTTTTCTAATCGATCATATGGGACATTTGCGTTAATACCATCCAAAGCGTCTACTACATCAATGAAAGCATTGAAATTCATTCGTACGTAATAGTCCACTGGTACTTCCAATAAATTCTCAACCGTCTCTATTGTCGCTTTTGTTCCACCTTTAAAAAGGGCGTGATTGATTTTGTCTTTGTACCCTATTTCAGGTATATACACGTAAGAATCTCTTGGAATACTGACTAATTTCACGTCTTTTTGTTTATTGTTGAGAGTTGCAAGCATTAAAGCATCGGATCGACTATTATTCGTTCCTTGATTACGTACGTCACTATCATCTACTCCAATAAATAATATGGATACATTATCATTAATCGGTTCAACTGGTTTCTCTCGAAGAATAGAACCTTCACGGTTATCAATCGCTTCATATGATTTTTCCGCGGCTACCTCAGCTTTTTTCACTAAATAGAACCCGTACGCTGTACCAGTAATCAGAAGACCCGTTACCAAGAGTGCCGAGATTTTTAAAAACAATTTCTTTTTGGATTTCTTTTTTTGGTTTTTATATTCTTTTCGAATCATGCGAAATCTCCTTCTTATTAAACCGAATTAGCCTCCTTTATAGAATGGCTATTCTTCTCCTCGTAAGGATCTGGAATCATTAAATCTGATATCTATCATTATTTCCAGGGCAATAAAAACGTCAATAATTAATTTTTCTAATCCGAAAAAAATGTCGGCAATCCTACTTCCCGTAATAAGTCATTGAATGAAGACCGTCTCACATTCTTTTCACCTGAAAATAATAAGGTTCTCATTTGACTGAAAAGTTTCTGGTCCATTTCCGGGAAAACGTGTTCAAATGCTCTTTTTTTATCCAATTCGGACAAATAATAAACAATGTAGCTATACATAATCGGGAAGTCATGTTTTATCTGTGAAGCATGTTCTAAAAATGCCGATAAATAGTCATCAAAGGAGTAAAATGATGTGGGCGGTGAGTAAATGGCATGTGGACTTGTATAAAAAACATCTGCCGGGCCATGATACCAATTGCCAACCATTGAAGTGAAAGCCAACAACGACAATGATCGAAGCTCTGGATCCGGGTCGTCAAAGTATTTGTAGTAATAGTCATTGGTTTCCTCACCCCAATTTTTTGACGTATCAAAATACCCAATCTCGATTCCCGCTAATAGTTTAGCCAATTTCTGTTTGGTCAGATTTTTATCCATTCTTTCCGCACCTCCGTCTTCAGTCGTTTCTTATCCAGTTTCCCCAAAGGCGTGTAAGGCATCTGATCAACGAAGACGATTTCCTTTGGCACTTGAAACCTCGCCACTCGAGGGCGTATCCATTCTAAAAGTGCAGCATGGGTCAAGTCTTCATTTTTCCTTGTCAATACGAATGCTTTCAATCTCTGGCCAAAATCTTCATCTTCTATCCCCAGCACGGCCACTTCCTCTATCTGAGGGTGTTTGATCAATACGTTCTCGACTTCAATCGGGTACACATTCACCCCAGCAGAAACCACCAAGTCATCGGTTCTTCCACATAAAAAGTAATATCCATTCTTATCTTGAAAACCCAAATCGCCAGCTTCTATCCAGGTACTCGTTCTGTTTCTCATGGACCATTTATTATTGATGCAAAATTGACCGACTGTGCCAACTGCAACCTTCTGCTTATCATGATCCATAATGTTCAACCGGACACCTTTAATTTTTTTACCGATGGTAGCAGCCGAATATTTCAAGTCCTGTGGGGTTGCGATCATATTCAGCCCCGCTTCTGAAGTGCCGTACAGATTGTACAAGACATCGCCAAGTTTACTTAAGACTTCATCCACCAGTTTCGGATTGAGCTTGGCCCCTCCGGAAGCAATACAAACAAGTGATTGCAAATCTTCCACATTGTGTTTTAACATCCTTTGTATCATCAACGGGACGACCGTAACCACTTCGATACTGTGTTCACTTATCAGGTGACATGCTTTTTCGGCATCAAACCCTTTGCTGATGACCACTTTTTTGCCCAATGCAAGGAAGGAAAGCAATATCGCAATTCCATAGCCGTGATAAATGGGCGTGGCAATATAGGCTGTTTCGGACTTCAATAGTTTCAGCCTTGTTAGTACAGCCAGGAAAGGATTCAAGAAATGGAACAGGGAAGGTTTATGGGCTACTTCCTTCGATTTCCCTGTGGTACCACCAGTAAGCAACATAATTTTACTCGTTGAAGATCTAGGGAGTTTAATGTTTCCTCCACCCTCCATTTGCAACAAGGTATTTACCGCGGGCAAATAATCATGCTTAYTCAGAAGTCTCTCTTTCCGATAAGGTGATTTTTTAATCAAAGTACTCGATTCAACATCGTAAACAAGAAAGTCAAAATCATGGTCTTTAACTAATTGATCGAATTGAATCTGGCTCATGTCAGAATTGAGCAGATAGAGATCCGATCCAAGCTGAGCAGCAGCAAAAATCGATTTAACCAACGATCCATGGTTTTTACACAAAAACGCAACCTTCTGCCCTCTCTGAAGTTTGTATCTTTCTTTGAAAATGAAAGATAGCTTTTCTGATTGGGACAATAATTGTCTGTAAGTAATGGTTTCTTCATCCTCCACTAATGCAGGCTTATCGCCATTTGTCTTTTCAGCCATGCGTAGCAAAAGCATGATATTTATTCCGTATTTACAGATGAAAACAATTAATCCGCACAATCCCAATAGGGAAAGGTATTTCATTTTATATAGAACGTTCATCAGGTTGACGATCGTCAATTTCCTTCTCCCCGTTTTCTTAAAATCTTGGGCATGGATAGTTCCCAGAGCCCTCTAAAAAGAGTGGAGCCCAACTGCCCGAAAATCAGCCACCAAGGCGTATATGTTTTTCTTTTTGTATACATCGACTTGCAAATGATTTTAGCCACATGATTCGGGCACATAACAGGCATTTTTTCGTAAGACTTGGTCGGCACAATCATGGGGGGTTTCACCAACGGCAAATAGATGGATGTTGTCGAGATTCCCATGGCATTCAACTCGGCAGCAGCCGAGCGGAACCAAATATCAAAAGCTGACTTGGATGCCTGATAGGCCGCCCAATGGGGAATGGGCAGTAGCAAGGCATTAACTGTCGATACATTGATTACCTGTCCTTTATTCTTTTCCAGTAAAGGAATGACTGACAGCAGTATTTGTACCGGCGCAAAATAATTGATGGCCATCGTTCGTGTGAAATCGTGATAGCGATCCAATGAATGGAATATGGACCGATTGATGGATAGACCCGCATTGCTGACGACCACATCCACTCCATCTGGTAATTGATGAAGAAAAGTCAACAATTCCTTCATCTCTCGCTCATTTCTCAAATCTGCCTGAAAAACACTTACACGGGACCCATTCTTTTCGATATTCTTTTTTATAGTCAATAGTTTTTCTTCTCTTCTGGCGACCAAGATTAAATGCGCATCCATATCACCCATTAGGTAAGCTACTTGCTCCCCAATCCCCGAACTGGCTCCTGTAAGTAGAATCGTTTTTCCTTTCATCTCATTTCCAAGTTTCTTCTTGTTCAAAGATGTAGAAGCAAATAAAAGTCGCTCCGTAAGGTTATATGTATGCATAGGAACTTTCCTTTTCTTTTAATTTTTTCCGATGTCAGATCGATAAATCTATCATACCAAAAATAACCATCTACCGTTTGTGGAGTTTGAATTTTCTAAAAACATACGTTTTTACAGATACCTTCGCACGTTATGTTCAGGCCGTTGATTCTAATAGAAGGAAGCATAGACACCAAATTCATAAAACTTTTGAGTCTGATGTTCAACGTTTTGAATGCAGTTCTGTACATACAAAAAAAGCAGCTGAAGCAATCAGCCGCTTTTAATGAACGTATTTTATGCGTCGTCTCTTTTATTCATTGCTGAACCTGGTTATTTCGTAAAAAGTTGATCCATAATAGGGTTCGATTTGTTTTGTGCCTTTTTCACAAAAATCGGATTCAAAAGAACCAATGCCAAGATGTTAGCAAGAAGCCCCCAGAACCCTTCATAAATCCCGAATGTATTTCCTGTAGAATACACAGCAAAAGTTACACCAAGCCCTACAAGTAAACCGATGATTGTTGCTTCTCTTGTCTGGTTTCTCCAGAATAAACTAAAGACGATGGCTGGGAAGATTTGAACCATTCCAGATACCCCTAGAAGTTGAAGTGACACAAGTGCTGTCGGGAAAAGCATACCGAAAATTAATGCTAGTCCTATAACCACAAATACCATCGAACGAGTAATCATCGTCAATTTTGCCGGTTTGACATTTGGATTAATAAAATCACGGTAAATATTATTCGCAAATAAGTTCGAAGCTCCGATTGCCATGATTGAACATGGAATCAATGACGCTAGTGCGATTGTTGAATAAGCAAGTCCTTGTACTACCCCACCGTAAGACACTTGAATTAAATTCAACAATGCAAAACGTGGATCGCTTCCTTCTGGCAATACAAGGTAGGCTGCAAAGCCAAGGAAAACAACAAGAATTAAGACGATATTATAAAACGGTAAATAGATGGCATTTTTACGAAGTACATCTGCATTTTTCGCTGTGAATACACCTGTTACCGCGTGCGCCCACATGAATAGTGCCAAGCCTGAAACCAATGAAGCAGTCAAGAACCACGGAATACCCTTTGGTCCTGTTGTCGGTATGGTTAACAACTCTGGGGAGTCTGTGACGATTTTGTCAATCATCGAGCCCCAACTTCCAAAGTGAATGATTGGAATTGACACAACCAGGAATAACATAATGACCCATACTAAAATGTCTTTAATGACCGCGGTATAAGCTGGTCCTTTTATTCCGCTGAAGAATGTATACAGTGCCACTAACAGGAATGAAATAATAACAACAACTTTTATATTAATATAACCTGTACCCGCAACTGTTAAAGTATCTTGAATACCAGCTAATTGTAAATCAATGTACGGGATCAGCATTAATACACCGACAATTGCGATTAGCAACGATAAGAATTTACTATCAAATCGTCCTTTTGCATAATCTGCAAGTGTCGTTAATTTATGCTTCTTAGAAACTTCCCATAACTTCGGAAGATAGAAATAAGAAACGAAGAACGCAATTATCGTATATGGAATCGCGAAGAACGCAATACTACCAGCTGCGAATGCAGTACTCGTCAATCCTAAGAATGTGTATGCTGTATATAAGTCTGCTCCGACCAAAAGCCATACGAGCAATGGACCAAAACGTCTTCCACCTACAGACCACTCTTCTACCGAACTCCGGCTTGATTTATTTCGTCCAGCGATAAATCCAATTAAAACTACCGATAATACTATGAAACTAGTAATTAATAACGCTGTTAAATTCCCCTGCATCATTCAATACTCCCTTCTGACTTCTGTATGCGATAAATGACATACGTACATAATGGAGTAAGAATCATCCCTAAAAATAACCAAAAATGAAGAAATGGCAATCCCAAGATAATCGGTTCAATTCGATTAACAAAAGGAATTGCGCCAAGCATAAGGATAAACGGTAAAATAGTTAGAATTACAATAATCAATTTTTTGCTCATCTGAATCCTCCTAGGTGTAATTTAGATAATATATTGGAATAGTTATAATTATCAATCATTAATATTATCAGATAGAAATTTTAATACAAGGGAATCTCGTGAAAACGGTTACAAAGTTTCAATTAAACTAGATGAAATAACGTTTCAAGATTTTTCCCACTAACTACCCCTGCACCATTACCTATAAATAAAAAAGACAAACAAAGTGAAATCACTTTGCTCGTCTCAGTTGTAATTACTATTTGAGGAAATCTTTTTCTTCTTCCAAGGTTAAAATACGGATATATAAGAATTGTTACGCATGAGGTATTATTTAAATTTATGTAACCACATGTTCATACAAATGCATATCCGTCTTCTTTCATTAAACAAAAAAGGACTGTCAGATTAACAGTCCTTCTGGATCTCATTCTTTCACTAATGTTAGTCCCCACTAATTCTTTGCAAAATTACCATCAACCTCAACAGTCTCAAATATATTAATAAATGCATGTTCATCATATTTACGGACAATTTTTTTGATTTGCAATGTTTCATAACGTGTAACAACCATCATTAATATTTGTTTCTTTTCTTGTGTGTAGCCCCCGTAACCTTCAGTAATCGTCATACCTCGATAGATGGACTCCAGTAGATCATTGCGTATTAAGTCGCCTTTTGAAGTGACTATTTGCATCGTCAATTTGACATGATTGGTGAAGATCGTATCAATCATTTTACCGGTCAAAAATATGGATAAAAGAGTGTATAATGCGATATCCCAGCCGAAAACAAATCCAGAAATCAGAACAATTACACCGTTCATAGCTGTGAGAAGTAGTCCAATACTAACATTACTGATTCGGGAAACCATAATCGCTATAATATCCAAACCGCCTGAAGTTCCAGAGTATTTCAAAATAAGACCGATACCCAGGCCACCCAGGCCTCCACCAAAAACAGTGGAAAGCAAGATATTGTCGGTAACTTGAACTACCGGCAATATATATAAGAAGACTGACAGTGAAATGACACAAACCATAGTATTGATCGTAATGGTTTTTCCGAGTTTGAAATAACCCAACACAACTAAAGGTAAATTAAATAGTAGATTCAATAAGCCAGTATTAAATGGTGTGATCAACCCAACCAAAATAGCTAATCCACTAATTCCGCTGCTTAAAATACCATAAGGAACCAAAAAGAAATTAAAAGCGAATGCCACAATTAGTGAGCCTATGATGACAATGGTATTTTTTAAAAACATAAACATTCCTCCAACTTCTTTGAATAATGCTCTGTTAAACGAAACGTCGTTTATCGTACAGTTGCGCAAGACCCCAAGTAAGGAGCGGGCCAATTTTTACTATTCCAACTAACCATCAATTATTTCCAACTAAACTTCATTTTTTTCCAACTAAGCGTCACTTTTCTCAAACTTGAGCCTAAAACTCGATCAACATTCTTGATATTGTCCCTATTTTACATGAAAAAGCGTCAAATTTTAAAAAAACTGCCAATTCCCCATAAAACATTTCGGCAGTTCTATCTTTTTATGGTAACAATTAATCCCTAAACAACAGTCAGAGCCGTGCATTAAAAAACTCGCCCCTACTGGAGGGACAAGTTTGTGCTCGCGAACTATCGGTTTCCCACACTTCCGTCTCTGTAAAATTGTTCTCTGCTGGCTAGAATTTTATTCATTCTAATCATCTAAAAAGGCTGAACCACAATGGGCTCAGCCTTTTTCTTATTATTCCTCAACGGGTTTTTGTTTATAAACTTGTTCCTTCTCTTCCTCAGTAACCTGTCTGTTCGGCTTTTTGATAAAGAATGTCAACGCTAACCCTACAACTGCAATAAATGTAGAGACGAAGAATGTATAAGTGATTCCTTCCATCATGGAGTTCTTCATGATGTTCATAGGGTCACTTCCGCTTTTCGCCAAGTTTTCCGCTGTCGAAGTCGTGCGGGTATTCATGACGGTGATTAGTAACGCAGAACCGATGGCACCTGATACTTGTTGAAATGTGTTGTTCATCGCTGTACCGTGTGGGTAAGCTTTCATTGGCAACGTATTCAAACCGTTCGTCATTACCGGCATCATTACCATTGAAATCCCGAACATGCGGATTGTATATAGAAACATTATTTCAAGGTACGTTGTATCCAAACTTAATTTACTAAAGTAATACGTTGAAATAACAACAATCGACATCCCTGTAATTGCAAGCACTTTGGCACCGTATTTATCGAACAATTTACCGGTAACCGGTGACATGAAGCCCATCACCAAAGCACCTGGAAGCATGAGCAAGCCAGAATCGAAAGGTGAAATCCCTTTGATTGTCTGAACATAAATCGGCATAAGAATCATGGCCGAGAACATGGAAATGGATAGAACGATTGAAATCGCTGACGATAATGCAAACATTGGATATTTGTAAATCCTGAATTCGAGCAATGGTTCACTTAATTTAAGTTGGCGGAGAATAAATGTAACAAGTGATACTACACCGACGGTAATGGTTCCTAAAACTATCGGGTCGTCCCAACCATTTTGCCCAGCAGAACTAAATCCGTAGAGGATTCCGCCAAAGCCAAGACTTGAAAAGACTAAAGATATTTTATCCAAACTTAATTCTCGGTTTTGGAACGTTAAATTCTTTAATTTGAAAATTCCTAAAACTAACGGGATTAAAGCAACAGGCAGGACAATGAAAAACAATACTCGCCATGAATAGTGTTCAACAATGTAACCGGAAAGTGTAGGACCGATTGCCGGTGCAACGATCATTACTAGACCGAAAACACCCATCGCCGCTCCTCGTCGTTCAACAGGAAACGCAGCAAGCATCACGTTCATCAGTAATGGCATCATCAGTGCGGCACCAGCAGCTTGAATCATTCGAGCTGCAAGAAGCACACCAAAAGTAGGGGCTAAGCCCGCAAATAATGTCCCTAGCGCAAATATGGACATGGCCAGGATGAAAATGGATCTATTGGAATAACGTTGTATAAAATAGGCACTCGCGGGAATTAATATCCCATTCACTAACATATAGCCTGTGACGAGCCATTGTACTGTAGATGCATCCTTAATATTTAAATCCGTCATAATGGAAGGCAAAGCGATATTCAATAACGTCTGGGTGAAGATAGCCACAAATGCCCCCATAAATAATATTGCGATATTGCCATATGGTGGTTTTTTCTGTTCTGTCATCCTTTTTTTCCTCCGTATAGTTTAGTCGTCTATTACTCGCTTCATGAAATTTCGTGGGTTTACTTACATAACCCTTTTTTCATTAAATTCACTTCAGCTGTATAGTTTTGCATAGATTGTTCAATGGACAAGTCTTTTGCGAATACTTGAATCAGGTTTTGGAATGTCACTGCCTTCATGATTTTGAAAATATGAATCAGTTCCATTTCATCTGAGATATTCAATTTATCTGTATCAACCAAGCCCATAACCTCTTTTAAACGAGTATTCATTTGCTCTTCATTTACTTCAGGTGTTAATGTATTTTCTGCTTTATAATTCATGTTCAAGAATGCATTTCTGAAAAATTGACGAAATTCCAAGCTTTGCAAGCTGATCAACATCCTCCGGAAGGATTCAATAAATGACTCTATTAGATCGCCATTTTGATCTTTCAATACTGAAATGAATCTGCTATTGAGTCTCTGAGAGTTTTCGTCTAACAAGAAATAGTAGAGATCCTCTTTATCTTCAAAATATTGATAAAAGCTACCTCTTGGGATACCAGCATCTTTTACGATATTAGAAATGGAAGCTCCAGACAACGGGGCTCTTGAAAATTCCTTCATAGCTGCTTTTATTAATGTTTCTTTTTTATCATTGGGTAAATTGATGAAGGTTTGTTTAGGCAACCTTATAACCTCCTATCTGAATTTAAAGTGACACTGTGTCACAACCGAACTTGATTGATTATATATGACACGATGTCATAATGCAACTAAAACATGACACCTTGTCATATCACGAATTTTTCGGACAATAAAAAAAGTCTATCAGTCTGTCTTATTGATTTTTTATATAAAAGAGAGAATCGGCTCCCTTTCCGCGGACGAACTAGCAAGCCGTCTCGGGCCAACAGGATGTTGGTCACGAAGGCGTTGCCACAAAATTGCATTTTGCGACGAGTAACCTCAAGAGTAGATTTTCTTGTCGCAGATTCTCTTACTATGAACACATTGTTTTAACAAAATAAAAAGAGAAAAGTCATTTTTGACTTTCCTCTTTTTATATATGCCATATTATAAGTTATTGAAGAACACTCTAATCACATCTGCCCCGCCGATAAAGGTTCCCAATGAACCCCCTAAGTTGGTCAGGACAACCACCAGCAACACGCGGGTGACCTTGTTATCCCAAAATCCTTTTATGGAAAACACATCCTCCGAAAGTGTTTCGAAGTCTCCGATATTCGGTCGGCGAATATATGCCTGTACAATTCCAGAAACCCACCCAGCTGCAATCAATGGATGCAAGGCAGTAAATGGAGCAGCAACAAAGGCTGACAATACCGCAAGCGGGTGACCAAAAGCAACGGCAGCTCCTACAGCAGCAAGAGATCCAGTCCACAGAAACCAGCTTATTGCTTGATCAAAACCTGCAGAAGGATTGGCGATAAAAGTATAGGCAATGATTGMTACAATCATCAGAGGAATCGCCCAACCAATAATTTTAGGTACGATTGATTTAGGTGGCGTTTGTGACAAAGCCTTTAAATCATGTTCTTTATGAATTTCTTTTGTAATGMCCTGTACATGTGCCGCACCCAATACTGCAACAATTTTATTTCCTGGAGCATCCTTAATTTTTTGGGCTAAATATTGATCCCTCTCATCAATTAAAGGCGTCTTTAACTTCGGAAAAGCTTCCGTGAATTCAGCAAGAGCAGCGTTTAGCGTATCCTGTGATTTCATTTTTTCAAGTTCATCTTCCGAGATGGTCTCTTTACTGAAAATACTAAAGAAAATTGCATTGAGAAGTTGTGCCTTCCCTGACAGGCCGAGATTACCCCAAATTCTGCTAAAGGTGATTTGTATATTGCGATCAGCCAAGACCAAATTTGCACCTATCTCTTTTGCTGATTCAATACCCTGAATCATTTCCTGTCCAGGCTTGATATCAAACTGTTTTGCTAAACGATTTTGAAAAGAAGAAATCGCCAAATTCATCAATAGAAACGTAGCTTTCTTGTCTTTAATCACTTTGAAAATATCAGTCTCTTTATACTTGTTGCTGTCCATAACTGACTGGTATCTTTGTTCATCCAACTCGATACATACTGAATCGGGTCTTTCTCTTTCGATAACCTCTTTTACTTGTTCAGCACTCTGTCTCGATACGTGGGCAGTTCCGATTAAAATTAGTTCTTTGCCATCTAGGCTGATTCGCGTAATATTTTCTTCCGGCATAAGCTACTTCCTTCATAGAATGTATTTCTCTACGCAATTCCTGTATCTATTAATTACGAAAAGACTGTCTACTGTTAATAATGAATTAGATTATAAGAAATTTCAAATTTGTTTTGTTTATTATAGTAGAAAGATTTTTACATATGTCTGGAGTGCTTTAAAAGCATCATAATCCCCCAGCAAACATCGAATTTGTTGGGGAGATTGCTTTAGAAAATAGTATCTTGCAACCGGCAGTGCACTTCTTAATACTTTATGATGGCATGCTAGCGACATCTCGAGTCAAGATGTCTTTGTTATTTTCCAAATAACGCCTGTTCCAGGAACTGCTGACTCTTCCGTAAATAAGCCAAAGTCAGAGACATACAGTGCGCCATCAGGACCGAAAACGGCATCAATGGGCCGTTCTAATCCGCCTCCATTTGTATCGGATGCAGCCAGACCTGTTCGATTTATAGCAAATATATGAATCTGCCCTGTTTGCATGTCGATACGGGAAACGCGATGACCCACATAGGGAAGTGGTATCCCTCCTGTTGTCTCAGGATCTTCGGCACCAAACTCCGCGATAAAAACATCTCCTACTGGCCCAAATTCAGGATTCTCATTAAAACTGAACCCCATTGTTGCTGAGTGAGAAGGGAATGAAGCCACAGGCATTGGTGGTTGCATAGGATGTTCTGCTAATAAGAAAGCAGGTTGAGGTTTTCCTTCCGGTTTAAATTGTGGCATTGTAACCGGCAATCCTCCGGTAAAATCCGGAAATCCATACCAGAATCCAGGACGAATCCACTGAAATTCATCCGGGGAGTTGGCCACTGGACGACTTCCGCGAACATCCATCCCATGATTGGACGCAAACAATCGATTGAATCGATCGAATCGCAATCTGAAAGGATTTCTTAGACCCCATGCCACCAACTCAAGCTCAGAGCCGTCTGGATTGGCACGTAATATACTTCCGCTAGCACGAATGATTCCATCCACTGTGTTCCCGGGATAGGTTTCAACCCCAAAAGGGACAAATGCGCCAGTTGTAACAACACGGTCYGGAAATGCCTCTAAAAATCCTGATGTTTGAAAGTTAGAGCCATTTAAAGTCACCCTTGAACCGGGGTAATCATGAAAGAATGGATGTTCTTTTACCCAGGAGTTGTCCTTTCCTACAACCCCACTATTGGTCGCAGTTCCTTGCCCAAAATACATTTTTCCATCAGGGCCAAATACCACTCGATTATTATGATGATCACCAATACTGGGGAGTCCTTCAATAATATCCACCTTCGTCCCATCAGGCTGAATAATCGTTACGTAACCTCGATGCGCAACATAAATGTTGCCTTGGTATTCAGTAATCCCAGTTAGAGGAGGATTAAATCCATCACCTATAACAATAAAACCTTGTTGCGTTAGTTTTAACACCTTTCCGTTCCCATCCGTGATACCGGAATCGGCAACCAGTAATTCCCCTTTGCTTGTAAAGGTTATATTTATGGGAGTGGTTAAACCCTCCGCAAACACTTCAATGTCATAACCGGGTGGCAACAGGATGGCACTCGGATCTAGTTTTCGTTCAGGCATTGACACCTTTCCCCTCTCTTCATTTTCTCTATCAATTTATTCAACCATTGGGCATTCTGGCACTCATTTCATTCTTTTTTATAGTATATAAAAAGACTTTGTGAAATAAGGAAATTAACAGAGGGATGGAATTCGGTGAAATTTAGAACTATAAGGAGAGAGACAGTGTATTTTAATAAGCCTATCCCGTCGCATCCAAAGGACATTCACCAGGTTTTCGAGAGTTGGTCACTTACAAAAAAATTAATGTTTTCAGCATTGATGGCAGCACTTGCAGCCATTTTGCAATCTGCAGGGGGGCTGTTTCCAGGTATCGGCTATGCTTTCAGCCCTCTTGCTACAGCACCGATTTTGTTAGGTGCACTGATCTCATTCCGTTCAAGCATGTTGATTTACTTTTCAACAATTTGTTTATTATTAATAACTCAACCAAGCGAATTAGTGATTTTCCCCTTTACTACGGGGTTACTCGGAATTGGCCTCGGATGGACGTTCCTCGCTTTAAATCGGCGTCCGGGAATAATATTCTTGAATGGTTTACTATTGTTTATTGGCATTTGCATTCCATTGTACGGGTTCGGCTTCCCTGTTTTCGGTCCCACCGTTTCTTCTTCATTTAATATGACGACTTTAATGATTATTTTTGGATTTTCACTTTTCTACAGCTGGTTATGGTTAGCTATTGGTTTATTTTTGCTTCGAAAAATTAGGATGATTATAGCTTTGGAATAAGAGGCGTTCTTTTCCTAGCTAGCTTTAACAAAACATATAAAAGAGAGAAAAGGCCTTTCATAAGTTCAATGAACTCACGAAAGGCTTCTTAATTTACAATCGGTAATATCAGTGACGTTTCCATCTACATAAAATAAAGCATCCCCTGCATAGCTAAAAGCTGTGCTGGGGATGCTTTATTAAATTCACTAGATATTATAGAAGTGTTTATCTTTCCATTGCCCTTTTCCAGCTTTCTTATTCACTGACTACTTTTCCTTTAAAACCAATACTGTTGGTGCAGCAGCTAAAATAATGAACGGGTTACTCCATAACAGGAAAGGGATTTTTTCTGTACGGCTTAATAAGAATCTAACTAACACGACCAATAATGAGCCGATAGTCGTGATGGCGAGTGAACGAATGCTAAAAACCTTAATTATTCGAGTTGAAATCATTTATATGTTTAAAAATAATTTGGATTGTGTCTTTTATAAATTGTTCGCTGAATTCTTTATTAAACATTTTCACACAAAAACTTTCTAAATTTATATTATTTCCTTTGAATAATTCTTCTAAATTAAAACAAAAATTATCCATATCTTGTTTATAAGTTTCGTATAATCTTATAGCAATTGCATACGCAATCGGTTGTATAATAACTGAATAAGTTTCAAGTACAAATGATGGATATACCAAAATATTTAGATTTGAATAATATTCATTAACATATTGGAACTCTTTGTTTATATCGTTATCTCCTTTATGAAGTTCAATAAATTCATCTAATCCAATTTCACCTTTTTGTTCTATATGATTTAATACTTGTTTCTCCGAATCAAATGTTGCGTATGATGATAATATAGCTAGATTTAATCTATACAAATATTGAAATTTAAACCCTTGGATCTCATCCTTAGATAAAATTTCTGACTTTTGAATATTATTTGCTAATAGTATTTCTGTAAGATGTGCTAAAATTTCATTCACAATAATGCAACTTTTTTCATAAAAATCTTTATCGTAAAATTTACTGAAGTATGAATGACCCACTTCGTGAACTAGAAAAAGAGTAGAATACATTGTTTCTAAGTGGTCAAAGACTATAATACTTTCTTTTTGTTCGGGAAAATAATGAGTTGTATAAATCCCATCGACTTCTTTATCTATTATTAAGTTTTTCTTCTTTAGGTTTTTAATATGGTTTAGAAAATCAATACCAAATAAACTATCACTGTAATTGGATAAAGATTCACATAATAAATCTAAATTTTCTCCAATAGAATAGTTTATATGCTGATTTTCTGGAATTTCAAATAAGTAATTCAAACCATCTTCTGCCCCTGGTTGAATTAGTTCGTAAAGGTATGAAGTTAGCTCTAAATAAATATTGGAAAATGTTTTATCGAAAACTTTTATCTCATTCATACTTAAACCATATAGAACTGGAAACTCTTCATAAAGGTAATTGGAATCTATATGGTTCTTTTTAATTTTATATAATATATCTAAGATTTCTCTTGATTTTAATTTAATTTCTTCAAATGTCTTTTTTTGATTTGTCTTTCTAACTTCATAATCATTAATATAATTTATATTCGATAAAACTTTATGTATTCTCTCTTCATCAATAAATAAATTATTTAGTATTGATAAATACTCATTTTCAAGGTCATTAACAATARATTTATCATCCTCTTCACCTATTTCATCCATTATAGATGCGAATTTTGATTCTAATAAGTTAACTTTTATAAACAGGTCAGGGAATAACTTCATTATTTCAATGCCTTTATAGATTGATACTAAGCCATTCTCTAAAAAATCGTTACTTCCGTGAGTTCTGATGTGTTGTTTTATTATAGTTAATTTTTTTAAAAGCTCCTCTTCATTAAGGAACTCAAAGTTAGGAAACGTTTCGGTTTGTTCTTTTACTAAACTCATAGTCTTTAAATCAAAAGATAAAAATTTTTCATGAATATTATTATCATTAATAATGTTTATTAAATGTCTAAGACAAAGTAGGGAATTAATATAGCTATGAGATAATATTCCATTATTATTACTTATACCTTCAAAGTTATTATCATAAGATTCTTCAATTATTTTAAAGTCTCTATCATTTTTAATTAATACAGAAATAACCTTATCGTCTAAATAACCATTTATTATATAAGGGACATTTCTGGATTTACAATATTCAAAAATTTCTTTATGTGTGTATTTAGTTGTATCATCAAAACAAGAGAATACAAAGGATATATTATTTGATTTTATGATATCTTTTATTCTATTTGTAGTTTCTTCATTAATATAAAATTTATGTTTAAATATATTTGTACTATTCATATCTGTATTTAGATATTTACTTAGTGAATCAACTTTATAAGAATCGATATCCTCTTCACGGAACACTATTTGGGCATTTATATTATGTGACGCTACAGTATCAGGATCAACTATGGTTATACTCTGGACATTAAATTTCGATAGTGTCATAGCTAAAGTAGAGCCCACAGTACCAGCACCTAATATAAGTATATTAGCTTGTTTAATTTTTTCATAAGTATTTAAACCGTTAGGATAAGTTTGGAAATAGTTAATATATCTTTCCTCATTTTCATTATATCTATTATCATCAATTAAAATGTTCTCTTCTTTTAAATATGTGAAAATGGTCTTATATTCTTCTTCGGTGATAGAGTGATCAATTTTCCAGTTTTTTATTTTTTCATCTGTGCATTCATTGTTGTAAATCTCTAAAA
>NZ_JBFUIO010000029.1:0-31303 GCF_056401835.1 Paenisporosarcina sp. P4_D4
ATTGAAATACGTTGTTTATTGAAATACGTTGTTTTTGACCGCCAGATAACGCGACCCCTTTTTCACCAACAAGTGTTTCCAACCCTTGTGGTAGTAATTGCAGGTCTTTTTGGAAATGGGATAAACGAATTGCAGTTTCAATATCCTCTTCCGTCCCTTCCGGATGACCGAACAGAATATTTTCTCTGACAGTCCGTGAGAATAACACATGGTCTTGAGGAACATAGCCAATCCAATTCCGAACCTGGTCTTTTGTTTGATCTTCAATTGGAACGCCGGCTAATGAAATCGTTCCTTCTCCAGCTGGATATTCACGAAGTAACTGCTTAATCAACGTCGTTTTTCCGCTTCCCGTTTTCCCAACAATTCCAAGCGTTTGACCTTGCTCCAATTGCAAGTTGATGTCGCTTAAATTTACCGACGAAGACTGTGGATATTGGAATTTCACTTGGTTGAAACCGATGCGTCCAGGTTGATTGACTGTTACTGGATGAGACGCGTCTTTGACATCTTCTTCATAATCGAGCGTTTCTTGAACGCGATCAAGAGAAGCGTTCCCTCGCTGCATGACATTGATCAATTCCCCTATTGCAAACATTGGCCAAATAATCATCCCTAAATACACGTTGAATGATACTAAGTCCCCCAGTGTCATTTGCTGTTGTGAAACGAGATACGCACCGTACCCTATCCCGATCATGTAACTGACTCCGGTCAATACTTTCGTGATGGGATTGAACAATGCATCGATTTTTTCAACTTCCATGTTTTTCGAATACACATCTTCCGTCATATCAGCGAATTGTTTTTCTGATGCACGTTCTTGCACGTAYGCTCGAATCACTCGAACCCCCGCTACTGCTTCCAGTACGCCATCATTCATATCGCCAAAGGCATCTTGAGCCTTCATATATTTCTCGTGGATGCGCTTGCCGAGAATTTGCATGATGATCGCCAAGATAGGCAGTGGAAGAAGAGCTACTAATGTCAGTTTCCAACTAACGAGCATTCCCATCGTCACTAAAATCGTAAGCATATAAAGGGATGAGTCAATCAATGTTAAGATACCGAATCCTGCTGTTGTGGAGACTGCCTTTAAATCATTTGTCGCTCTCGCCATCAAATCCCCTGTACGGTTCTTCTCATAAAACGAAGGCGTCATGCGTAAAAACTGTTTCATCAAGCGGCTACGTAATTGTTTTTCAATAACATAGGCTCCGCCAAATAGTTGGTATTGCCACACAAAGTTACTTAAGTAATTGAGAACCGTTACACCAAGTAAAGCGAGTAAGAAAGTCATCAATAACTGTGATGTTAATGTTTGTTGATAAATGGCATCAATAGATTCGCCTAGAAGCCATGGTGGAACAACTTCGATTACATTCGTGACCATCAATAATGAAATGGCAATTGTGTATCGCTTCCAGTTTTCTGCGAAAAACCATTTAAGTTTAAATAATACGGAGAACATAAGATTTTCCTTCTTTCTTTTTCAGGTTGGGCTTACACTAGCCACCTTCTAGAGATTCCTTGATTAAAATTTGTTTCTGTAGCTGAATGTTCATCTTCAGCACTCCTTTTCATAGTTTTGTTTGCTTTCAACCTCAGACAGGTCATTCATGGTCTTTGGCATTTCTCTATTTGAAACAGCAGGGCTGTAACAACCAAAATTTGGTAGTAAAAAAACACAAAAAAGCACACGCCCTGTTTCCAGATGCGTGTGCGCATGAAAATAGGAACAGGTGTCCATACCTGTTCCTTGATTAATGTGAACTCAAAGAGAAATGACCGGTAGGTACGGACTAACTATGTAGTTTGTAGCAACTTCAACTCTGATCATCATGACACGTACCTCCTTTTCTCATAGTTATTTACTTATTAAGATTATCATGACATTTTTTGGATTGTCAATAGATTTAGAAAAAAATTATTATTCTGTTAACAACTTGCGTTTAGGCATATTTAGGTAGGGTATTTAAACGGGTATTGCTCGAACGTGGGTATGAAGGCTTTTCATTTAACTACTTTCTATTAAAAAATGGACCTCGGCGTTTCAGCCAAGGTCCTTGTATTCCGTATTACTTTTCAATTAATACTGCGCGCACGGGGCTTCCATCCGCTCCTTCTATTTTCAAAGGAAGTGCGATTAATTGATAAGTTGCTTCCTTGAGATCGTCCAGTATAAGTCCTTCAAGAATATAGCGACCTGCAGTTCCTAAAGCATGATGCATAGGTAAATCTTTGCTAGTAATCGCATCAACCGATGGTAAGTCGACTCCAAATAAAGACAATTCGTTCTCAACCATCCAATCCACAATATCCGCATCAAATGCTGGAATTGCTTCAGGGAATACATCTCTTTGCTGCCAGGCATTCGTTCGGAAAAGAACCGCTTTTGCTTCCCCAGTCACTTTACCTTTCAACAATTCTCTCGATATAACCTCACTTCCACTCACATCAATCACAATCGCGTCGACGATATAGTTTTCCAAAGGAAGTTCGTGAACTTTTTTTCCGTTTTCATCAAAGTGAAAAGGAGCATCGATATGGGTACCTATATGTGTACTCGTCGTAATTTGTCCGACATTTACCGAACCACTCTGTTCTTTTGTCCATTTGATATGAAATTGGAAGGGCGTATCACCCGGCCATTCTGCAACGTTCTGGTTCAACAACATCGAAATGTCATGTATTTTCATTTAAGCCACCACATTTCGTTCATTGGTGAACGTTTTGTATGTTTCTTCTACCATAATGGTTTTTAAGCGTTGGACCATTTCCCACACATCTTCAAAACTCGAATAAAAACTAATCGGCGCCAATCGAATAATATCTGGTGCTCTGAAATCGGGAACGACATTTGCTTCTTTCAATGCTCTACAAATCCGGGCAGCTTCTGGATGGGCAAGGGCAATATGTCCACCTCTTGATTCATCTGCAAAGGGCGTGACATCAACAAAGCCGAATGAACCTGCTTCCGCTTGAATCAACTCACGTAAATATTTTGTCAACGCAAGTGATTTCGAACGGACTGCGTCCATTCCCGCTTCTTCAAAAAGCTCCACACTTCCGCTTAAAGGCGCAGTGCTGAATAAATTCGGGGTCCCGATTTGATAAGCACCCGCTCCATTTGCTTTGGAGAATTCATGAGACATATCAAATTGCTTGGTCTTATCTGAACCGAACCAGCCCGCAAGACCAGGCAACTCGTGATGATGACGCTCATGAATATAAAGCCCACCAGTTCCCCCAGGACCATTATTCATGTATTTATAATGGCACCATATTGCAAAATCCACGTCATCATTATGTAAGTTATGAGGCACGGAGCCAATGGAATGTGCCAAATCAAAGCCTACCAAAATCCCTTTCGCATGGGCCATTTCAGTGATGCGACTCAAATCCAACAACTGGCCGCTTCGATACAACACAGAAGGTAACATTAAGATGGCTACATCTTCTGTTAACATTTCTTCAATTGCATCCAGCGTTAGTGTATAGCCGTCAGTACTTTTCACTTTTCGCATCGACACAGCAGGGTCAAGACCACGCAACCGCAAATGACTTTCCACCGCATAAATATCGGAAGGGAAATTCAGTTCGTCAACGACAATGACAGACTTTTCAGCTGTCGGATGGAACAAAGTAGCTAGCATTTGGTGAATATTTACGGTAATGGAGCCGGTCACCATCACTTCATTTCCTTGAGCACCGACAATTTTGGCGACACGTTCACTTAACTGCTCTGGATATGTAAACCATGGATTCTCACCTTCAGTCCAGCCATCAATCCCTTTTTCACGCCAGCTGGAAATTAGTTTATCCAAAGTTGCTTCAGAACGTTTTGACATAAGCCCCAACGAGTTCCCATCCATATATAATTGATTCTCTGGTAAGTAGAATTCTTTTTTAAAAGAACTCATCTTATCATGCTTATCCATTTCTATTGCATATTGCACAGTCGTATCCAAAGCCATCTCTCCCTTTTAACCAAATATAGCGAAGCTCAATGCACCTAATATTGCGGTGATAATCACGACAATCCAAGGTGGCAGTTTATAAAATACTAACAGAGTAAATGAAATTAACACAATGACAAAATCAATTGGGGCATGTACGGCACTTGTAAAGACCGGGTCATACAATGATGCCAGTAATATTCCTACTACGGCCGCGTTCACTCCTTTCAATGCCGCTTGAATTCTTGGTTTAGTACGAGTAACCGCCCAAAAAGGCAACGTTCCCATTACAAGTAGGAAGGAAGGTAAAAACATTGCAACCACGGCAATGGCAGCTCCGGAGAAGCTTCCCATGATTTGACCAAGATAGCCAGCCAGTGTAAACAATGGACCCGGTACCGCTTGAGCTGCACCATAACCCGCTATGAAAGCTTCCGAAGACATCCAACCGGCTGGTACTACTTCCCGTTCCAGCATTGGTAAAACAACATGCCCCCCGCCGAACACGATAGAACCAACACGATAGAAAATATCAAAGATCGCATACCAGGTAGCTTGTACAAATGGTCTAAAGATCGGCAATATAATGAGTAAAGCAAAGAATAGAATCCATGCGATAATTCCTGTCCTCTTACCGAATGACAATGGCATTTCGACCGTATCTGGTGCTTTTTCATTTTTGTAATACAGTACGCCAAACAAACCAGCTAGTACGATAATCAGAATCTGACCCAAAGCCGTCGGAATCAATAATGTTGCAGCTGCGGCAATCATTGCGACTGTCAATCTCGGTCGATCCGGTGTTAACGTTTTGCCCATCCCCATCAATGCATGTGCGACAACTGCAACAGCGACGATTTTCAAGCCTTGAATCCAACCACTTTCAAATGATCCCGTTTGCATAATAATCCATGCAAAGGCCATCAATATTAAAACCGAAGGAAGTGTAAAACCAATCCATGACAAAATACCACCGAGTAATCCTCCACGTAGCATACCGATTGATATCCCTACTTGTGAACTCGCGGGACCGGGCAGGAATTGACATAAGGCAACCAAATCAGCATACAGCTTATCGTCGAGCCATTTTCTCTTTTGCACGTATTCATCTCTAAAATAACCGATATGTGCTGCTGGACCTCCAAAGGAAGTTAACCCTAGTTTGGTTGAAGCGGACAAGATCTCAAGATAACGACCTCTCTTAGCTTTTCCCATAATTTATTCACTCCCCCATCATATAAGTCTCTTCTTTTAGGATACAAAAATATGGAAACCGTTGAAAGGGAAATTGCGTGTGGTAAGTAATATTTGTTTTTTAAACCTGAGTATTTTATTATTATAGGTATTAACTATTTTTTAGAAAACAGGAGGTGTACACTTTGTTCTCCCCCTCATTCGGGTCTGGAACAAAGGAATTCTTTGGACATAGCCATACGATTGACAGCATTTGCTGTCTTAATCGCCTTTACGGCATTCTTCGTGGCAAGTGAGTTTGCTATTGTAAAAGTGAGATCAACCCGCATTGATCAATTGGTTGCGGAAGGAAATAAACGTGCAGTTCACGCTAAACGCGTCATTTCAAATTTGGATGAATATTTATCTGCGTGTCAGTTGGGTATTACAATGACCGCGTTAGGTTTAGGTTTACTTGGAGAACCTACTGTCGAGCTATTATTGCATCCGCTATTTGAACGTTTCGAGCTAAGTGATAACACGTCAAATATCCTATCTTACGGAATTGCGTTCTCATTCGTTACATTTTTGCACGTAGTGGTCGGTGAATTGGCACCGAAAACGTTAGCCATTCAAAAAGCGGAGCAAGTTGCCTTGTTTACGGCAAAACCATTGATTTGGTTCTATCGCATCATGTATCCAATTATTAAATTCCTAAATGGTTCCGCTCGAACACTTACAGGCTTATTTGGATTAAAGCCTGCATCTGAATCAGAGCTGGCACATACAGAAGAAGAACTTCGTATAATTCTATCGGATAGCTTGAAAAGTGGTGAAATCAACCAATCGGAATATAAGTTTGTAAACAAGATTTTTGAATTTGACGATCGGATTGCCAAAGAAATTATGGCTCCCCGTACCGAGATGAGCACCATTGATAAAGATACGACCCTTCGCCAAGTGTTTGACCAGGTAAACGTCGAACAGTATACGCGATATCCAGTAACAGATGGCGACAAAGATCATGTAATCGGTTTGGTGAACATGAAGAATTTATTGACTGCTTATATTAAGGATTCGGAAAATATTAATCGACCGGTCATTGATTATATGCAACCAATCATTCGTGTCATTGAAACCATTCCAATTGGTGAGTTGTTATTGAAAATTCAACGTGAACGTATTCATATGGCAATATTGGTGGATGAATATGGCGGAACATCGGGTCTCGTAACAATCGAAGACATTCTTGAAGAAATTGTCGGTGATATTCGAGACGAGTTTGATAATGATGAATTGCCGGATGTTCAAAAATTAGGAGATCATCACTATATCCTTGATGCCAAAATTTTAATAGAAAACGTTAATGATATTTTGGGCATTGATATTGATGAAGAAGATATTGATACAATCGGTGGATGGTTCCTGACTAAACATTTTGAAGCTATTAAAGGTGAAAAAATAATTGAACAAGGATACGAATTCACGATTAAAGATATGGAAGGCCATCACATACTGTATCTTGAAGTCATTAAGTTAACTAAAGAAGAATTAGAAAATATGATTGAAGAACGATTAGAAAGAAACGACTCTCACTAAGAGAGTCGTTTTCTTATGTCTGAAAGTTTTGCAGGGGGGAAACAAATTKGAGCTATATACACAATTACGCGAAGGGGAAAAAGGTGCTTGGATAAGTATCGGTACCTATTTAGTTCTAAGCACTATAAAATTGACCATCGGATATATCGGTACTTCCGAAGCTTTAAAAGCAGATGGTCTCAATAATTCGACGGACATCGCTGCTTCAATTGCTGTATTGATTGGACTTCGAATATCACAAAAACCTCCGGATCATAATCATCATTATGGACATCTCCGTGCCGAAACAGTTGCATCCCTTGTCGCCTCTTTTATTATGGCTGCTGTCGGTTTGCAAGTATTAATAAATGCAGGAAAGAACATGCTTCACCCGATTCACGAAACACCTTCCATCTTAACAGCATTTGTTGCTGCTGGCAGTGCCATTGTGATGTATGTGGTTTATCGATACAATTTAAGGTTGGCTAATCGAATTAATAGCTCCGCGGTTCGAGCCGCAGCATATGATAACCGATCCGATGCCCTCGTTAGTATCGGGGCATCCATCGGGATATTAGCTGCTATATTTGGACTCCCTATCTTGGATTCAATTACAGCCATTTTAGTCGGATTACTGATCATGAAAACGGCATTCGATATCTTCAATGAGGCAGTACATACCTTGACTGACGGTTTTAACGAAGATGAGGTTGAAACTCTTTCAGTTCTCGTTCGAAAAGTACAGGGTGTCATCCATTTAGAGGACTTCAAAGGACGCATGCATGGGAATCTAATGTTTGTCGATTTAACCGTTACAGTTGATCCATCATTAAATGTTGTGGAGGGTCATCGAATCACGGAAGAGATTGAGAAAAAAATACATTTAGTAAAGCCATTTTGCATGGTTCTGGTTCATATTGAACCCCACGAGACAATCGATTAAAGAATTGAAGGATTGGGGTAAAACGAAGAAGTTTGATTTATTAACGATAAGAAAACGCTGAAAAAATCCTATCGAGTTTTCTTGAGAGGAAAAAAAACTAAATAATATCCGATATCGGATATCACTTAGTAATTAATTAGCACCGCATTTAGCGGTGCTTTTCTTCTAAAATCTAAAATGCACCATCCGAAGACAGTGCAAAATCACAATGTTTTGTTGTTATTGTCGGTCCACTGATACTTTTTCGCTTAAACCATCATCATCCCGTATGTCAAACTTCCCAATTTTTCCTGGTTCAGAAAGAATTGCCGTACCTTTTACTTCGTGTTGTGAAACTTCACCTGCATTATTCGTATATTCTACCTGAGCAGTAAAGTCATAATGCTTGGGTGTGTTTTTATTCTCACTTTTAGTTACTTGTATATCACTAACTTTCATTTCATACCGAATATTTTCGTCAAAGCCTATATATCCATAATGATAATAGAAAGCGGTACCTTTTGCGATAAGGGAATCATAAATATAATCCATAAAATAAGGTTCATACGTTTTTTTCACTAAGTCCTCATAGGCACGCCATTCATCTGAGACTCCAGACTCTTCAACTCCATTTACTTCATTAGTTTGAGGCATACTGCTGCCTATTTCGGTCATTTTTTTATCAATGTTTTTGACAATAAGCACATATTCTTCGTTCGGAACTGTGAATTCTGATTTAAGAACAGCCTGGACTGCTTCTTTATTTTTATCTTCTAATGAAACAACCACTTCTTTTTGCTGTTCAGGAATTTCTTCCGAACAGGCGGCAAACAGAAAACACGAGCTAATCAAGAATAAGATGCCTCCAATTTTTTTGATTTGTTTATTATAGATACTAATCCCCCCTGATGTTTTGTGTTACGTTAAAATTATTATCTTTTGTTAATTGTAATACGATATAAAAACTGAAAAGTTCCATTTTTCCATCTTTTACTTATTTACACAAACACTCCAGGCTCCCTTTTTATAAAATTAGTATTGCTATTCTCAAGTCAATTAACTGAAATAGAAAAAGCACCGCTTTTAGATACAAATCTTATGACAGATTTGCTACCAATTGCGGTGCTTTTAGTTATAAATTTTTATTGACATTTTGCGATTTTGTTCTTCATAACAGAACCCGTTAGTCTGCGACGCCTTTTTTTCTTGCCTATGGATTTTAGACTTTCACTTTCGATGAAATTTAATATGAACGATAAACATATGGTTCTTTGGGTTCTTTGGTATTTTCCCATTCTTCTACAAGCAACACTGGGATGGTGGATTTAAATGGTTGGTAATAGACTGAAGAGAGGGTTCCCTTGACATGGATCCATTGGTCATCTTCGATATTCATATTCTCAGGAAATTCAACTAACATTCCATATACACCCGAATCTGCAATACAATGAATAATACCAAATCGCAGGACGAAAAGCTGGTTTTTGTTCACAGTCTCCCCTTTAAATGTAAAACCATCAAATTCAATTGTCTTCCCAAGAAAATCCCCAGGATAATTATAGATTGTTTCCAACCCTTTAAGATAGTTTGTATCTTTAAGTATTACGCTGCTTTTGGATAGATATTTATTTTTTTCAATATCCATTAATTCATCGTAGCCTTCCTTGCCATAATAAATACTGGTATCAGGTTTCAAGTACTGAGTGACAGCATATTCATCGGTTGTTTCCATTGCCTTGAACGAAAATCCTTTCGATTTAACAATTGTAGAATCTAGAGTTGCAATCGGCAGAAAAAAGCCAGTTAGTAAAGGAAATATAAAAACCCCATAAATGAAACATCTCTGATAAAAAGGCTTCGTTTTTTCATGGCTATGATTTCCATCACAACAAGATTCATCAGGTTCATCTTTTGACTGTTTGATATCTGTATATGCTTGGACAATTGTTAAAATGGCGAAAATGAAAATTGCGCTATAGGAAAGATAGGAATACTTCATGTTAATGTATTTCGTAATATTTCCTGAAGCATGTAAATGTGCAAAGAAGAAAGTGAAAATGAGTAAAATATACGTCCTTACCAAGACTTTCCCTCCTTCATATCAATAGTGAACCGACTAAAACAAATAGGGCAATATAGCCAATTAAGATAAAGATAAAACGTTTATTGAAAACACTGAGCATCATAAGAGTATTTTTAATGTCTACCATTGGACCAAATACAAGAAATGCCACGATAGATCCGACTGAAAAAGTACTACTGAATGAAGAAGCAATAAATGCATCTGCTTCTGAACAAAGCGACATGACAAAAGCAAGAACCATCATGACAAGCGATGAAGTAATGTCGGTTTGACCGATGTCCAGCAATGTAGAAGTTTTCAAGTAGGTTTGCATTGTTGCTGCAATAAATGCGCCCAAAATTAAATACTTACCGACAGAAAAGAATTCATCCACTGCATGACGCAGCATATCCGCAAATTTGCTTTTAAACGACTGTCCCTTAGAATGATGATGATGATGAGTATTCATCTTCCCCTTTTCTAACAGTTGATTCCCTTTAAATTGATAGGACAAGATAATACCAACTGTCATTGCGACAATAAAAGCAAGTCCACTGCGGTATAACACCATGTCCCATTGATTTCCGAAAGCAATGTAAGTGGAAAATAAAACAATAGGATTGATGATAGGCCCGGTTAACATAAAAGCAATTCCTGCATGCAAAGGGACCCCTTTTAAGAGAAGTCTGCGAACAATCGGCACAATGCCACACTCACAGGCAGGAAAGAAGGCACCCAAAATAGTTGCATAGAGGACGGCCAAAAATCGATTCTTCGGGATAACTCGTGCAATCATTTCTTCCGATACAAACATTTGAAGGAATCCTGAAATAAAAACACCAATCAGCACAAAAGGTATGGATTCTATTAATATGCTGATAAAAATAGTATTTAATTGTAAAAATGATTGAGAAAACATATGAAAACCCCACTAACTAGAAAGCTTATATTTACAATACAAAATAGTATCATAGATTGTTCGTGTACATCATGAAACTTTAAACCGAGAATTTAAAAACAAAAATTTGTTCCTTTAAAGTAAAAGAATATCCTATCAATAATAATTCTAAGAGACGACTAGAAGTAGACGTAATCGGTGAAAATCGGTTTCAATAATATAACAATTACCAAAACTTACATATATAGTTTTCCCCCAGCATCTTACTAACTCCATTCTAAAATGTTCAAGTGCATGTAATATTTTTTATAAAAAAACCAAACCATATTACTTTTAATCCATAAAAAAACCGCCATATCGGCGGTTTTTTTTGAAGTCTTATTCAGAGTCTTGTTCATCTTGGATTTCATTCTCAACATCTTCATCGTCTCCATCACCACATGCCCCTAGTAAACCTACTGTCAGGAAAGAAGCAGCACCAATTTTCCACCATTTTTGACCGGCAATTGAATTCGTCATCATGTTAATTCCTCCAATTTTGTATGTTTTTTGTTCATTTAACTTACAAGTACGATACCCCTCCGTTACAGGAATATAAACATTGCTTTCATTTTTTTCGGAATTGAGTAAAATTTCTCACATATAGTATTGACATGATGAATATGATTTTGTTATGGTTACTTTATTAAATCGAAAGCAGGTGAGGTATTATGGCAAATTTA
Organism: Paenisporosarcina sp. P4_D4; assembly: GCF_056401835.1. Lineage (NCBI taxonomy): Bacteria > Bacillati > Bacillota > Bacilli > Caryophanales > Caryophanaceae > Paenisporosarcina > Paenisporosarcina sp. P4_D4. Next base: position 11,315 of record NZ_JBFUIO010000029.1, read on the forward strand.
ATTGAGAACGTAAAATTGCGAATTGGCATGTTCCAGGTATCTCATCACACGTATGCTTTCTAACAAGTAGAACGTTTCTTTTGTGATGTGTATGAACCGTGACTGCCTTTCGCAGCCACGGTTTTTTTTATTTCCCAAGAAAATGTAAATGGACTGAAGCGCATATGGCGCATTCCAATTTTCTTATACACAAATCAGGAGGAACACACATTGAAAATGATTAACACATTGAAAACAATTAAAAATTACGGATGGAACGAGTCTTTAGAAACGAAATGGCAAGACCAATCCTCGAATGAAAAGTTGCAAGCTTGCGTTATTGGACGCGTATTGCTTGAACATAAACATATGTACAGAGTGGTGACAGATGAAGGTGAATGGCTAGCTTCCCTTTCCGGCAGCTTAAAACACCAGGCACATGAACGCCGGGACTATCCGGCTGTCGGTGATTGGGTAGCGGTTGAAAACATGCCAGGTGAAGAAAAAGGTATCATTCGAAACATACTGCCACGAACTTCTATATTTTCACGAAAAGTAGCGGGTGGTACAACGGTAGAACAAATTGTAGCCGTTAACGTAGATATCGTCTTTCTCGTCATGTCTTTGAACATGGATTTCAACCTTCGTCGATTGGAACGATATTTGGTTGCAGCTTGGGACTCAGGCGCAAACCCTGTTATCGTTTTAACGAAAAAAGATGTCTGTGATGATCCACATTTTTATGTGGATCAAGCTGAATCGGTGGCATTTGGTGTACCGATACATGTCGTCAGCAGTGTTACCGGAGAAGGCATTGACGAACTTCAAGACTTATTGAAAGACGGCAAAACTGCTGCGTTGCTGGGCTCATCTGGTGTAGGGAAATCTTCTTTAACCAATGCACTATGCGGTGAGAATGTCATGGCCGTTCAGGACATTCGAGAAGATGATGATAAAGGCCGCCATACGACAACTCATCGAGAATTGTTCCGAATGCCTGGAGGCGGTCTGTTGATTGACACTCCTGGTATGCGTGAATTCCAAATGTGGGATAACAGTGAAAGTTTAGATACTGGCTTTAAGGACGTAGAGCAATTTGCGAGAACATGCCGCTTTACAGATTGCCAACATAATGGCCAACCTGGATGTGGTGTGCAGGAAGCGTTGAATAATGGCTCCCTGACACAAGAACGATATGCAAGCTATGAAAAACTAAAACGTGAGCTTGCTTACATGGAACGAAAAGCGGATGCTGCTGCCCAAAAAGCAGAGCGAGGGAAATGGAAACAAATTACGAAAGATATGCGGAAAAGACCTACTAAAAAAGGATAACAAAAATGGCCAACCTCTATTTCATGGGTTGGCTTTTTGTTTGATTAGGCATTTCTCTGTCTATATCTGTTTAATCGGCTCTTGAGCTGGTTTAATCGGCATCAATCGAGATTTAATCACCCAATAATTAACAACTAACTCCACTAATAGTACATCAACATACAACATTTAACTGATCAATCCTATACCAAAGCAAAAAGTTGAGAACCAACCATAACAGGTCGGTTCTCAACTTTTTAAATCAAACTTTGCGATTTCATTTCATTCCCGATCCGTGCGTACATTTTCAATTCCTCGATTAAGCCATCGACTTGTTCAGCCGCTTCTTTTACTAGACCATCTCGGTCATAATCAAATGTACTTGGATCAAGCACCAACTGGCGTGGAATTGCATTGGCATAAACGCCTCGCATCACTGTACGCATATTATTCAAGCAATTGATGCCACCTTTTCCTCCACCAGCGATAGCAAGTAAGCCGACTGGTTTATGTAGAAACTGTGTACTGCCCAGGAAGTCCAATGCATTTTTCAGCGCTCCACTCATGGCACTGTGATATTCAGGTGATAACAACAATACAGCATCAGCTTCTAGCACAGCTTGACGTAAAGATTTTACAACAGACTCATTTGCTTGCTCTTCTTCTCCAGTGTACATCGGCATTCCCATTACACTTAAATCCATTGTATGGAATCCATAAGTACGTTCAATAAATCGAGCTGCAATTGCGGTACGACCATGTTTACGTGGTCCTCCACTTATGACTAAAATTTTCATGTTCATTCTCTCCTTTTACAGTCCGCTCGGTTCAGTTAGTCCATGCTTTACTGCATAAAGTGCGGCTTGTGTGCGGTCTTGGACGTGTAGTTTTGAAAAAATATTGGATATGTGGGTTTTGACTGTTTTTTCCGTGACAAACAATGAGGAAGCGATCTCTCTATTGCTTTTCCCTTTTGTAAGCTCAGATAAAACATCCTGCTCTCGTGGAGTCAAAGGATATAATTTGTGCGGTGGATCAATTTGCGGTTCCCGGACCTTCATCAGTTCCGATGTGGCAAGCGGATGCAACGTATTTTCCCCACGCATCAGTTTGCGGATGGATTCCACTAAATCGTCAGGTTCAATATCTTTTAGTTGATAGCCTGCAGCTCCCGCTTCAATAGCAGGAATGACATGATCACGATCTGAAAAGCTCGTAAGCATCAGCACTTCTGTTTGCGGGTACTGTTCTTTGATCTTTTTCGTTGCTTGAATCCCATCCATTATTGGCATAACTAAATCCATTAATACAATATCGGGTCTGAGACTTGCTGTCAATTCAACAGCTTCCTTCCCATTGGTCGCTTCTCCCACCACATCCATGTCTTTTTGCGTTTTCAAGAAAAATAATAAACCGCGGCGAACAACATGATGATCATCCGCAATCAGCACTCGTATCATGCAGATCCCTCCTTAATATGGCAAACGGATTAACAGTTCCGTTCCTTTTTCAATTTCACTCACCCAATCTACGGATCCACCAGCAGCCTGGGCACGGTCGCGCATACTCTGTAAACCGATGGAAGGAATTCGTACATTTTTATCCATTTGAAATCCGCATCCTTCATCTTTCAAAACGAGTAACATATCGGAAGGTGTCACCGTGATGAATAATTCAGCTTCCTGCACACCTGAATGTTTACGGACATTATTTAATCCTTCTTGTGCTATACGGAACAAAGTTTCTTCTATGCGTGATGGCAAGTTAATAACCCCGGTTACATTCACTTTCAAGGACAAACCAAGCATTTCTGCATAGCCTTTTATCCCTTCAACCAAGCCGGTTTCAAGACCCTTTGGACGCAATTGCCAAATAAGTGCACGCATTTCTGTCAAAGCTTCCTGCGTTAAATGTTGAATTTCACGAAACGTTTCTTTTACCTCTGTCTGCTCCGCCATTTCGCTTCCACCTCGCGCAGTCAACGTAACGGAAAACAAAAGCTGGTTCACTGAATCGTGTAAATCACGGGCTAATCGGTTGCGCTCCTGAACTAATGCCATTTCCTGTTCTTGCTTCGTTAAGACGATTCGTTTGATGGCTGAACCCATTTGCAAGGCAACCGATTCGAGCAACGCTAATTCGTCATTCGTAAATCCAATCGTATGGGGGGATGCTACATTCAACAAACCAAATCTTTCCTGACCTGATTGAAGCGGAACGGTTGCGTGATGTGTAATGCCTCCGTGATCACCTAATTTTGCATCGATGGCATTCTCTATCCGCTGACATTCTATCATATTCGTCGCTTTCTTGAGTTCACCATTGCGATACTTGGAAACACACCAGCAGCCGCCTTTTTGAAGATGACGACAACTATCATGTTCCAGTGCATTTGGTAAATTTTCATGTGCAATTAATTGATGCCTTCCTTTTGTATCAATGAAGAATATCCATCCTGTTTCAAACTGTGTGCCAGCTAAAAATTTTCGTAATGCGCCCTGCAGCATCGTTGTCATTTCGGTTTCTTCATTTAATAACTCGGCAATCTCTTTCAGTAAACCGATATTTGAATGTCCATTTGATTGCATACAGTCGCCTCCGTCATACCATCATTGTAACTCTTATCATACCATTCGATTTCATGCATTCACATGAAGACAGATTCATACTTTTGACTGAAATGCTTACTCCTGAAGAGTTCTCCATAAGTAAAACGTGGCATAAGAGCGCCAACCAGCCCAATTTTCGGACCATCTTTCGATCTCTTCTAAAGTCGGTTTTTGCGATTCATTGTGCACTTTTTTCAATGCATTATGTAGACCGACATCAGCTATTGGAAAAGCATCCGGGTGCCTGAAACATCGCATGATGACATAGTTTGCCGACCATTTCCCGATACCTCGAATGGCTGTTAACCTGGCTTCCATTTCCGTTAATGACAACCCAACAAACTGTTCCTTTGTAAATTGTTTGGTTGCTATGAGCCCAGCAACACCCATGACATATTCTGCTTTTCGCTGCGTGAAGGAAAGGTTGCGCAAATCCTCAACTTGCAATGAAGCAATTCTCTCAGTTGAGGGGAACAACCAATACTTTTCATCTTTATATTCGATAGAATCACCATATGTTGTGACGAGCTTTTGTTTTAACGCATACGCAACGTGCAAACTTATTTGCTGCCCCATAATCGACCAACAAAGCGCTTCAAATAGATCTTCCACACCAACTATCCTGAGCCCTTTATAAGCCGCGACAACTCCAGCTAATATCGCATCATCTTCAGCTAATGTATAAAATGGGCGTAAATCACGAGATAAATCAAACCACACTTCTACGTATGCAGTCGCTGCGGTGATAGCCAGGTCACTAATCGTACTCAATTGTGGGAAAGCTATGACAAGTTCGTTATGGATGTAAGATACTTCGATTAATAAGATTTCATTATCAATTCGAATCGCTTTTACTACGGACTGCTTTTCGAAATCCACACGGTGCAATAGTTCTCTGTTATTGCGTCCTAAGTACAACAGCAAATCGTCCCAATTAATATCCTGTATAGATTTTCTCAATTCGTTATCTTGGTGTTTCCACATTCACTTTTTATCCCCCTTATCAACAAAACCCTATTAGCTTTTTGCTAATAGGGTCTCCAATTACTGGCCGAAACGCTTATCCATGTCAGCAGTGAATTGTGTTTTTATTCGTTCAAGTTTTTCCTTGCTTTCAGCTTCAGTAGGACTTGTCACACCAATATAGTATTTGATTTTTGGTTCAGTTCCACTTGGTCTTACACAAACCCATGACCCATCTGACAGGAAATATTTCAATACATCGGCTTGTGGCAGTATAAGTGTCTCGTCTTTGCGACCGTCAACAAAGCTGCGTGTTTGCGTCAAGTAATCTTCTTGTGATGAAATCGCAATGCCTGCAACTTCTTTCAAAGGTTGAGTTCGTAAACTGGTTAACAGACTTTTGATTTCACGTGCTCCATCTGCTCCCTTTTTAGTTACGGATACTAATCCTTCAAAATAGTAGCCATGTCTTTCAAACAAATCGTGGAGGACGTCAAGCAATGACTTCCCTTGCATTTTGTAGAAAGCGGCCGCTTCTGTGATCGCTAAGACAGTTTGAATCGCATCTTTGTCACGTGCAAATGGTTTTATCAAATAGCCATAGCTTTCCTCGTAACCAAACAGGAATGTGTATTCATTTGTTTCATTGTATTGCTGAATTTTCTCCCCAATGAATTTGAATCCGGTCAGTACATCTTCTGTTGATGAACCATGGAATTCTGCTATTACTCGTCCGAGATCAGAAGTCACAATGGTTTTGAACACCCGTCCATTGGCTGGCATATTTCCTGCTTCTTTTAATTGCGTTAATAAATACTCAATTAAAATGGCACCCGTCTGATTCCCAGTCAATAAAACATAGCTGTCGCCTTGTTGCACTGCCACACCCACACGGTCTCCATCCGGATCAGCTGTAATTAATAAATCAGCCCCGGTTGTTTTACCTTGAGCCATCGCCAATTCAAAAGCACTGGCTTCTTCCGGGTTTGGTGACTTCAATGTAGGAAATTCTCCATCCGGCTCCATTTGCTCCTCTACGAATGTAAAGTTTTCGTAACCCGCTCGTTTCATCAAATTACGTATAGTTGACCCTGATGCCCCGTGAAGAGGTGAAAATACAACAGCTAAATCATTTTTACCTGACAGGTCTTGATGATGTTGTATGGATTCGACATTTTCAAGATAGGTCTCATCAAGCTCACGACCAACCAATTGAATCAATCCATTTTCTTTAGCGTATTCAGTGTTGCCCGCTTCTACAGCTAACTCATCGCCTACTTGCTGAACAAATGAAATCACAGCCTCGGCATCTGCCAGATTTAACTGGGCCCCGTCTTTCCCATAAACTTTGTAGCCGTTATACTCAGGAGGATTATGACTTGCTGTTACCACAATCCCCATAAAAGCATCCAATTCCCTTACACTGAACGATAGTTGTGGCGTAGTTCTTGGCTCTTCATATAAATAGGCTTGAACTCCATTTTTGGCAAAAGTACTTGCTGCTTCCATCGCAAATTCAGGAGATTTCCTGCGACAGTCATAGGCGACGACAATTCCTTTTTTCATCGCTTCTGTGCCAGCTGCTTTTACGTAATCCGCAACCCCTTGGGAAGCTTTACGAACAGTGTATGTATTCATGCGGTTCGTACCCGCACCAATTTCACCGCGCATCCCGCCAGTGCCAAATTCCAAGTCTTTGTAAAATGCATCTTCCAGTCGCTTTTCATCTTGGGCGATTGCAGAAAGCTGTTCTTTCAATTCAGGCTCCAATTTGTCAAAGGTAAGCCACTTTTCGGCAGTTCGTTTATAACTCAAATCTATTCCCCCATTAAAAACGTTGATTAAGCAGATGAGAAATGCTCAGGCTTCATGTGCCAGTCTAGTAACTGGCACTTAAGCTTGTCTATATCTCATTGGCCTTTTTTATATTCGATACGATACACGTCATGGCGACGGTCTTTTAATTGTTTGACCGTACCATCTTGTCGTTGGCGACGTAAAATTTCTAAATCTACGTCTCCGATTAAGACCATTTCCAAGTTCGGGTTCGTTTCTCCAACTATCCCGTCACGGGCAAATTCAAAATCAGACGGCGCATATATACCAGACTGTGCATATTGAATGTCCATATTTTCGGTTTGTGGCAAGTTGCCGACAGTACCAGAAATAACCGTGTAAATTTGATTTTCTACCGCGCGGGCTTGTGCACAATATTTCACGCGTAAATAACCTTGTCGATCTTCTGTACAGAAAGGTGCGAAAATAATATTGGCACCCATATCCGTTGCTATGCGTGCAAGTTCAGGGAACTCAATATCATAACAAATTTGGATGGCAATTTTTCCGCAATCAGTGTCAAAAACGCGGACTGAATCACCTGCACTGATTCCCCACCATTTTCGTTCGTTTGGTGTGATGTGAATTTTGTATTGTTTTTCAATCGAACCATCGCGACGGAATAAGTAGGCGATGTTGTAAATCTCATCGTCTTCTTCTTTTACGAAATGTGAACCGCCAATGATATTGACATTGTAGCGAACTGCCAAATCGGTAAAGAGTTCGATATATTGTGGTGTGAATTCAGTCAATCGACGAATAGCACGACTCGGTGAAGGTTCATTTAAAAATGACATTAACTGAGTAGTGAAAATCTCTGGGAATACAACGAAATCAGAATGTGCATCGGATGCCACATCAACAAAGTACTCGCATTGATTTGCCAGGTCATCAAATGATTCAATAGCACGCATCATGTACTGAACGACACAGATTCGTACCGGATAACTCGTTTTGAAATGACGTTTTGACATTGGTTTATAGTCAACATTGTTCCATTCCATCAAAGTTGCATACTTACCTGAAGCTGTATCGTCAGGTAAGTAGTTCGGATTAATACGCATAAGCGTGAAACCGTTCATGATTTGGAAGGTCAATACTGGGTCATAAATTTTATGTCGAGACACAGCATCCACGTACTCACGTGGCAACATCTCGGCTGAATGTTTATGGTAATTTGGAATACGTCCACCGATTATTATGGATTTCAGATTGAATTGACGAGCAATTTCTTTACGCGCTTCATATAGACGCTGTCCTACTTTCATGCGTCGATATTCGGGATGCACCATTACTTCAATCCCATACATATTGTAGCCTTCTGGATTGTGATTCGTTATATAGCCGTCATCCGTGACATCTGACCACGAATGGCGGTCATCATATTCATCAAAGTTGATAATTAAACTCGAGCATGAGCCGATAATATGTCCATCCAGTTCTGCGACCATCTGGCCTTCTGGAAAAATAGTTAAATGACTGCGTAATTGGTCAACTTTCCAAGGGTCCATTCCTGGAAAGCAAAGCTTTTGCATCGCTAAAATAGGTTCTATATCATCCATGTTCGTCTGTCTGATGACCAWTTTCATTTCAAATTGGGATAAATCGAATTGCTCTGACATGTAGATCGTCTCCTTCACAAAAGCTTCATACTTCATTATATAGGACTGCAGACTGCGTTGAAAATATTTTACATATTTGATGCTTAGAATTATAATTTGATAAGAGTTTACCCTCAGGAGTGGAGATTAGAACATGTCGAAAAAATCAGAGAATATGTTATTGTTTATGTGGGTCGTTTCTTTAGCAGCAACAATGGGGTCCTTATTTTTCTCAGAAATAAGGCATTATGAACCGTGTGAGTTATGTTGGATTCAACGCATTTTCATGTATCCACTCGTCTTAATTCTAGGTATCGCATACGTGCAGAAAAATGCACGCATTGCTGTAACGACTGCTACGTTCTCCATTATTGGTGGAGCGATTTCGTTATATCATTATGGTTTACAAAAAGTCAGCTTTTTATCAGAAAACGCACCTGCCTGTGGACGTGTATCTTGCACAGGTGAATATATCAACATCTTTGGATTCATCACGATTCCATTTTTGGCGCTGACTGCATTTATTCTTATCGCTATTACAAGTTTCATGTTATTGAGAGCTTTAAAGGAGGAAAAGTAGAATGAAGAAGTTATTAATTATTGGCGGAATCATCGTTGCCATATTTGCTTTATTGATTGTCCTGAACAATACATCAAACAAAAATAAATTAGCGGACAATCCTTACGGTACCAACGACTTAAAACAAGAAACCATTGATCAACTGGACGACGAAAACTATCAAAATATCATTCTACCTGATGACTTACAAGCAAAAGTAGAAAGCGGTGAACCCGTAACTGCTTATTTCTTCAGCCCGATTTGTGTTCATTGTAAAGCAATGACTCCTGTATTAATGCCAATCGTAAAAGATATGAACGTTGACTTAGTGCAATACAATATTTATGAATTTGAGCAAGGATGGGAAGATTATAAGATAGAAGCAACTCCAACTATGATTCATTTTGAAGATGGAAAAGAAGTTGCACGTATGGTCGGCAGTCAACCAAAAGAACAAATAGAAACCTTTTTCAATGAATTTGTATTAAAATAGAAGATACCGTAGACCATGTCCTCGTACATGGTCTCTTTTTAGGAGGACTGTAAATGAATAAAACATTTGAATATGAGTTACAAACAGACAATATTACCATCGAACAACTTCTGCGCGACGATTTTCATATTGGCAAGAAAATCATGCATGAAATGCGTATGGCCAAAAGTATCGTAAATGAAAATGGAGAACCGATGGTATGGCAACATCATTATCCAAAAGGAACAAAACTTACTTTCACTGTGAACGTGGAGCCTTCTTCTTATGTAGCGACACAAAATTGTGAAGTCCCGATTCTTTTTGAAGATGCTCATATACTGGTCGTTTCAAAGCCTGCCGATATGGCAACACATCCAAATGAGCCTGGCCAGACAGGCACTTGTATGAACCATGTCATGGCCTATATAAAAAAACAAGGTGGCGTTTATGCAGAGCATGTCCATCGTCTAGACCAAGGTACGAAAGGTTTAGTATTGATTGCTAAACATCCTCTTATTAAATCCATGTTGGATCGCATGCTTGAAGACAAACAAATCATTCGTGTCTACGAAGCGATAGTTGATGGCTACATGACTCAAAAAAATGGAACGATTCGCACACCGATTGGTAAGGATCGCCATGATTCAACCCGTCGAACAGTCTCTCCATCAGGTCAAACAGCTATCACTCACTTTGAAGTTGTGGGACAAGATTCTAATTTCACAAAAGTACACGTGATTTTGGAAACTGGACGCACGCATCAAATCCGTGTTCACTTGAGCTCTATCGGCCACCCTGTTACAGGTGACAGATTATATGGTTCAAGAACTAGAGCGGACAATTATTCTTTGCAAGCGAAAAAACTGCAATTTGTTCACCCGATTACGAAAGAAATGATTGTAGTCGAGGACTATAAATAACTCACCTTTCGCAGTTTCAAGAAAATAACCGAATGAAACAACTGTATAGAAGAAGAGTGCGAAAACCAAAATAAATAAGTAAAAACAAAAGAGATTCCTGAGTCATCAATGACTCATGGAATCTCTTTTTGTATTGGCTTTATTATAGAATGCTGTAGACCTACAAGTATGTGGTTTTCATACTTGTTGGCTCATATGGGACATGCGGCTAGCGCATAGGAACGATAATAGCATTATCGTTTAGCAGAGCCTTTGTATTAGAAATTAAAAGAAAAATTATCTGGATCTGCCCCAGTGCGTTCGTTCAAATTCAATGAATCAATATTTTTCATATCTTCAAATGACAACTCAAAATCAAACACATCGGCATTGGCTGCAATGCGTTCTGGTGTTACCGATTTCGGAATCACTAGCAGGTCATGTTGCAAATGCCAACGGATGATGATTTGAGCCGATGTCTTTCCATATTTATTCCCCATTCTTACAAGTGATGGCTCGTCCAGCAGACCGCCACGTGCCAATGGGGACCAGGAAGTCACAGCGATTTGGTTGTCTGCACAAAACGTTCTTAGGTCATACTGAGTAAGACGTGGACTTAACTCGATTTGATTAACCATTGGTTTGACATTTGCTTTCGCAAAAATTTCTTCTAAGTGATGCTGATGGTGATTGGATACACCTGTCGCACGAATCAATTTTTCATCATACAGACGTTCAATCGCACGATATGTGTCTACGAACGTTTCTTTAACCGGCCAGTGTGTTAAATACAGATCCAAATAGTCGAAACCCAATTTTTCAAGCGACGCTTCAAAAGCACGCAATGTCTGATCATACCCTTGATCGGCGTTCCACACTTTGGTTGTAACAAAAACATCTTCACGTTTTAAACCAGATGCCCGAACCGATTCGCCGACCTCTTTTTCATTGGCATATAAAGAAGCAGTATCGATTGCACGATAACCTACTTGAAGAGCCGTAGTCATCGCCTTTACTGCTTCTTCGGGATTTGTCATTTTATAAACGCCTAGACCCAGACGTGGAATCTCAATGCCGTTATGTAATGTTTTGGTGGATTGTATTGTTAAAGTCATGTTCTTCATCCTTTCCATTCCTTGTTCTTTCTTCATACATCTATTGTACAAATTGAATCTAAATTTTACGAGTGAGATGATTTATTCATCAAAAACTATTGCATATTCCCCTAAAAGCGAATAATATATGAAATGTTGGTTATTTCGTTCGTCTTTTTGAAACGAGACACACTATGTTTCGCTTAAATGAGCATAATACTAATGTAAAAACTGAAATCCTCGCAGGTATGACGACATTTCTGACGATGGTTTATATCGTAATCGTTAATCCGGTCATCTTGGCAGATGCTGGCGTACCTTTTGATCAAGTCTTTCTAGCAACTATTATTTCAGCAGTTATAGGTACTTTATGGATGGGGTTATTTGCAAACTATCCTATCGCCATTGCACCAGGTATGGGATTGAATGCATTTTTCACTTACACCGTAGTTATTTCCTCTAATGGGGAAATTAATTACATCACTGCATTTTCAGCAGTATTTATTGCCGGACTATTATTTATCATTTTATCTTTAACACCTTTACGTAAAAAATTAATCGAAATTATCCCTGAAAATTTAAAACATGGTATTACCGCTGGTATCGGCTTGTTTATCGCTTTTATCGGTCTGCGACTATCTCATTTGGTTGAAGCTCATCCCCAAAACTTGGTGAAGCTTGGAGATTTAACAAGTGCACCAGTATTGCTGACATTGTTCGGATTGATAATCACATTGATTTTGATGGTGATGAATGTTTACGGAGCTTTATTCTATGGAATGATTGTTACCGGAATTGTTGCTTTCTTCACAGGCCAACTGAAGTTTGAAGAAACATTGATGAAACTACCGTCTTTACCAGAAGGCATCATTGTATGGAACCCAGCTGTTGCTTTTATGGATGTCTTCCATTATGGCATGTTCGGCATCGTTATTTCTTTCTTACTCGTTACTTTATTTGATACTACAGGAACGATGATTGGTGTTGCAAAACAAGCTGGGCTAATGAAAGGCAATAAAATGCCACGTGCAAGACAGGCTTTGCTTGCAGATTCAGTAGCGACAACAGTCGGAGCTATGTTCGGTACAAGCCCAACATCTGCATACATCGAGTCGTCTTCAGGCGTAGCTGTTGGTGGTCGTACAGGTTTAACATCTGTTACTGTCGCTGTTTTATTCATCATTGCCGCTTTCTTTGGACCACTCGTTTCTTCGCTATCAAGTGTAGCTGCCATTACTGCACCAGCTTTGATTATTGTCGGTAGTTTGATGATCAGTGCAGTGAAGCATATCGATTGGGATTCTTTCGACGAGGCCTTCCCTGCTTTCATAATTATTTTAACAATGCCACTGACATCAAGTATTGCCACAGGTATTGAACTAGGATTCATCCTTTATCCATTATTAAAAATCTTTAAAGGCCAGGCACGAAAAGTACATCCGTTACTATATATCTTCGCTGCTCTGTTCCTGTATCAGTTACTATTCTTGCCTCATTAATATAAAAACGACTGGAGCCTTTTGACTTCAGTCGTTTTTTCGTTTATGAATCGGTTCAGCTTCATCCGATTGTGCAGGATCGGAAACTCGATGATCTTTTTTCAATTCATGTTCATCACGCATTTTTTCCATTTGACGGCCAAGCTGTTTCATCTCTTCCATCGATGAAGCCATTGAACCATTCTCAGGATCTCGTTCTTTTTTCGACATGTTCGCTCAGCTCCTTTTTGCTATCGTATAAGAACCTTACAGAGAAAGCAACATTTGCATTGAACGAATTTCGCCATAATTGTATCGAGGAGAATATTTCTTTTTGAAATGAAGTAAGCTATACTTAGGTATGATATTGTAATACTCTCAAAAGGAGGCAACAAAAATGAGCTTACTACTTATTCTTGGTGTTACTGTTGCATTCCTTGCTGCGATCTTCACGGCAGGGTACGATGACAAACCAGGTGCATCTGAAAAGAAATAATCATGTAAAACGGGATTGCTATAATTAGCAATCCCGTTTTTTTAATCTAAATTCGGATAATCTTGTTGACGCAGTGCTTCATAAATTAAAATAGCAGCTGTATTAGACAAATTTAATGAGCGTACATTATCATTCATCGGAATACGTAGGCAACGGTCTTGATTCGCATCAATCAATTCACGAGGCAAACCAGACGTTTCTTTTCCGAAGACGAAAAAGAAATCTTTCTCAATCTCGCTATAGTTATACGTAGTATGTGGTTTAGACCCATGCTTCGTAAGGAAGAAAAACTCCCCTTCCGGATATTTAGCAAACAACTCTTCTAAAGCGTCATAGTAGTGAATATCAACATGCTCCCAGTAATCGAGCCCTGCACGTTTTAGCATTTTATCGTCGGTTGAAAACCCTAATGGTCGTATTAAATGTAATTTCGTATCCGTCCCTGCACACGTACGGGCAATGTTACCTGTATTTGCTGGGATAAGTGGTTGATAAAGTACCACATGTATAGCCATTTCCGTCACTTCCTCAATGTATGGTTTCAAAGGATATCCCTTTGAGAATTTCTTCAATCACTTCTGGATCTTTCTCTACTGTTAAAGCTTTTTGCAAAGCTTCCATTCCTTCAGATGTACCAATCTTACCTATGGCCCATGCAGCTGTGCCACGAATCACCGGTCGTTCATCAGATTGGAGTAAGTCAATCAAATCAGGAATGGCACTTTCTTCTTTAAAATGTGCCAGTGCTAAAATTGCATTCCTTTGGATGGGTTTCTTCCCTCTCCAGGAACCGGACACATGGCCGAATTTAGTTTTGAATTCCTTGTTGCTCATTTTCAACAGTGGTAATAGCAATGGCTTTGCAAGTTCAGGGTCAGGCTGAAAATCAATTTGATGCATATTGAATTTACCTTTATTTTTCGGACAAACCGTTTGGCAAGTATCACATCCATAGATGCGGTTTCCGATTTTGGTTCGGAACTCATCTGGTAAAAATGTCTTGGTCTGAGTCAAAAAAGCAATACATCGTTGCGCATTGAGCTGACCACCTTCAATCAACGCACCAGTCGGGCAAACGTCCAAACACAATCGACAATCTCCACATTCATCTTCCATTGGTGTATCAGGTGCGAAGGGAATGTTCGTAATAATCTCTCCCAAATAAACATAGGATCCAAATTCAGGCGTAATAACCGAACAATTCTTAGCACTCCATCCGATTCCCGCACGCTCGGCAACAGCCCGATCAGACAACTCTCCTGTGTCCACCATAGAGCGTGTTTTAGCGTCTTCAATATGTTCCGCTATAAACAGCTCCAATTTAGCTAAACGGTCCCTTAACACTGTGTGATAGTCGATTCCCCATGAGGCTCTGGCGAAAATCCCCCGTCGCTCGCCTTTCTTCCCTTGCGGTGCATTTTCCATGCGTGATGGATAGGCAATGGCGATGGAAATAATACTCTCAGCTTCGTTCAATAAAAGCGATGGAACCGTTCTTTTTTCAAGGTCAGGCTCTTCAAAGCCTGATTGGTACCCTAGTTCCTGTTGGCGTTTCAATCGATTCTTCAACTCACGAAAAGGATCGGAAGAAGCAAAGCCGATTTTATCGATGCCAATGGAATGTGCATATGTTATTAGTTCTTKTTGAAATTGATTGACATTCATAAAACTTCTCCCTCCTTGTGATAAACTATTGAAAAACGAATTGTAGGTGAAAGCATGAAAGCTTCTATAGAATCGTCCATTTTTCAAATCGACGAATTTATTAAAATAGGCATTAACCATTATACCAAATTTGTCATCTCAGAATCGCCTCAAATGTTAAAAGGACGCATGCAATTATTTCAAGAACACTTATTTTTTGACTTACAAGATAAAGAATTGACTGATTATGAAGGAATTAAAGAATGGCGGGCTCTTTGGAAAAAGTTTGGAGCCGATCCTGGTCGTTATCGCCCCGCCATGGAGGCCATGATGCGTCGAATTCGCAATCAAAACTATTTACAGCCTTTAAACAGTGGTGTGGATTTAAATAACTTCTTTTCCTTGCAATATGAAATCCCTGTTGGTCTTTATGATTTATCTCATGTAGAAAGTGATATTCACATAGAACTAGGAGTATCTGACACTACATATACCGGAATCAATGGACGCGAAAATAATTTACATGGCATCCTTACCATCCAAGATACGATAGGTCCATTTGGAAGCCCTTTTGTAGATTCACTCCGCACCGCTGTCAGTGAACAAACCGTTGACGCTTTACAAGTTTTCTTTTTAAAGCCTTCCATGTCGATTGAGGCTGCAGAGCAGCTAGTTACTGCGGCAGGAAAAATGTTTACACAAGTTAACGGAGGAAACTTTTCATCCGTAATTTTATCTAAAGAGCAGGTTCAGGCTAACTTGCCAACTATATCATGATTGCATAGAAAAACCGCTTCAATCGAAGCGGTTTTTTCTATTCGTTATTGTTCAGTTCCCTAATGATCGTTTCTAAACCAGCGTACGTTGATCTAAAAGTTGGAATGTCTCTTTCTTGTAATAAACAACGGCTAATTTTACATTTGTCATTGCTATCATCTCCTTTAGAGTATCCAAAATAATGATCACATTATTCTGGATTCCCTTATGAAAATGTTTTATTCCTATTTTTGAATATCGCATGATTTTAAGTCATAATGCTCATGCCAATCCAAAAAATGTGAAATAAGAAAACACTTAGATAACAGGCATTGGCAAAACTCAATACGTATTTAAAACTTTTACCAAACTGTTGGAATGGATATTTTAAAATAAATACTGCAAAAAGGGTGCTTAAAAACAGTTTAATTATGAGAATAGTAAACGGGTCTAACTTTATTAATAGTGGATTAGCTTCGGAGATAATCAACATTGTGATTCCGACATATGTGGCAATTCCATCCAAACTATTTAATACAACTAACAGCCAAGCCCAGCCAACCATTTTATCACCTTTATCTTTATTTGATATATTCAATGTGGTCAAGTGAATAACGACTTAATCATATCTTGATATATCTCCTTTACCAGAAATTCGTCTATTTAATAAAGGCATTTGGAATGCTGATTGTAATCTCGGTAATCCTTTATACGCTTGACGAT
The DNA here is from genome assembly GCF_056401835.1 of Paenisporosarcina sp. P4_D4. NCBI lineage: Bacteria > Bacillati > Bacillota > Bacilli > Caryophanales > Caryophanaceae > Paenisporosarcina > Paenisporosarcina sp. P4_D4. The sequence goes on from NZ_JBFUIO010000029.1 coordinate 27,735, forward strand.
ATTTGGTTAGAAGGATTGACGATAAATAACTTTATTTTTTCAGCCTGTCTGGGTATCAGCTTGGCTCATTCCTTTTACAAGACCCATTCAATCTGGGCAAATTCAGGATTGCACGGTGGATAAAATATTGCATATGGACTGTTTTATGGAGTATCTGGGAACGTCGGGGATGGAATCATTCAATTTAAAGCAGTAGAGTCCAATTTTTCTTATCTCCATGGCTTTCATATTTATGCGAACTTGTGTTATTTCTGATTGTATACTTGGGCGGAACTTGGTTTGTTCAGCCTTCCTTTACAGAAGAGTTATTACAACCCAATCCGAATTCAAGGAAAGTCAAAATCCAATAACTCCTTTAAACAAGTTACGCGTTTGTAATTCACATTAATAAACTTAGACTTAGGTTCGCTCCATTGGAATATTTTTCAACGTTTATGAAGTGAAATAAAGCTAATACTCAATAGTGCGGGGCTTGGGTTGATAAGCCATGTTTTATTTCTCGCATAAAACGCTTAAGCATTTTGCTTAGGCGTTTTTTTTTGTAACTAATCAATATGATGGATTTGAATAAACTGGGGCTTTCAGAACATCCTAACAGGAAATGGAGGTGAGTTTCTTTGACTACAGATAAAGGCAATATCAAACAAAAAGAAAATAAAAACTTGAAGAAGGCAAGATTTGATCGTGAAGAATTTGGCCATGGATACGATTTAAGTCCAGATGATTTAGATATTATAGGTCAAAACAAAGCAGCAAAAACAAATACGAAAAAGGCGGCCAATCACCCCGTCAATAATGATAAAAAGAACGATCAGAGGTAAACCGTTGTACTTTCAGTATTCCCTATTATTTATATAAAATTAAAAAAGCAGTATCTACATAAGTAGATACTGCTTTTTTAATGATACCCGAGGCCAGACTCGAACTGGCACGCCTTGCGGCACCGCATTTTGAGTGCGGCGTGTCTGCCATTCCACCACTCGGGCAAATCAATACATGCAGACATATGAAAGTATAATATGGAGGCGGCAACCGGATTTGAACCGGTGATAAAGGTGTTGCAGACCTGTGCCTTACCACTTGGCTATGCCGCCAAATCATGTTGGAGCGGAAGACGAGGTTCGAACTCGCGACCCCCACCTTGGCAAGGTGGTGTTCTACCACTGAACTACTTCCGCAAAAATACTGGGGTACCTGGATTCGAACCAGGGCGTGACGGAATCAAAATCCGTTGCCTTACCGCTTGGCTATACCCCACTAATAAGATGGGGCGAACGAGGGGAATTGAACCCCCGAATGTCGGAATCACAATCCGATGCGTTAACCACTTCGCCACGCCCGCCATAATGTTAGTATATGCTTTTGTAAGTAAATTTATTAAAAATGGGGCGACTGAAGGGAATTGAACCCTCGAATGTCGGAATCACAATCCGATGCGTTAACCACTTCGCCACAACCGCCACTATAAAATAAAATTGGCAGGGGCAGTAGGAATTGAACCCACACTGGAGGTTTTGGAGACCTCAGTTCTACCTTTAAACTATGCCCCTAAAGTTGGTGGAGGGGGGCGGATTCGAACCGCCGAACCCGAAGGAACGGATTTACAGTCCGTCGTGTTTAGCCACTTCACTACCCCTCCAATTGAAGATGGTGCCGGCGAAAGGAGTCGAACCCTCGACCTACTGATTACAAGTCAGTTGCTCTACCAACTGAGCTACACCGGCGGGAAAAAATATAATGGTGGCTCAGGACGGAATCGAACCGCCGACACAAGGATTTTCAGTCCTTTGCTCTACCGACTGAGCTACTGAGCCACATTCGAATTGTACTAAGCTTCGAATCTCGTTGTCAGCTTCATTCGTTCGTTCGGTCACGTACGTTAGTACGCTCCTTCACTTACTCATTTTGCTTCCTAGACCTTCTTTGCTTATTCCAATTCTTAACACTTCATAAAAAATGGCGGTCCCGACGGGAATCGAACCCGCGATCTCCTGCGTGACAGGCAGGCATGTTAACCGCTACACCACGGGACCATTTGGTTGCGGGGGCAGGATTTGAACCTGCGACCTTTGGGTTATGAGCCCAACGAGCTACCGTGCTGCTCCACCCCGCGATAATATTATTGTTATAAACACTATGACTCAACGCTTCTAGTAAGTTTGACATCTTCGTTTGGCGATTTGCGCCACCCTCACGATTTCTTTAGAGCGAGTATATGTATGTTTATATGTTTRATGATCTTACACCACACACTTAGTAAAAATGGAGGAGGTAGAGGGATTCGAACCCCCGCGGGATTTGACTCCCCTGTCGGTTTTCAAGACCGATCCCTTCAGCCGGACTTGGGTATACCTCCGCAGTATATAAGTGGTGGACCTTGCAGGACTCGAACCTGCGACCGGACGGTTATGAGCCGTCTGCTCTAACCAACTGAGCTAAAGGTCCTAAAAAATGGCGGCAGAGGGGATCGAACCCCCGACCTCACGGGTATGAACCGTACGCTCTAGCCAGCTGAGCTACGCCGCCAGGATCTTTATAAAATGTTGGTGGAGCCTAGCGGGATCGAACCGCTGACCTCCTGCGTGCAAGGCAGGCGCTCTCCCAGCTGAGCTAAGGCCCCGTAAAAGGGATAAAATAAACTGGTCGGGAAGACAGGATTCGAACCTGCGACCCCTTGGTCCCAAACCAAGTGCTCTACCAAGCTGAGCTACTTCCCGAGTCAAAAATTATGGCGCGCCCGGCAGGAGTCGAACCCACAACCTTCTGATCCGTAGTCAGACGCTCTATCCAATTGAGCTACGGGCGCATATTATACTATTTTAAAAACTGGTGCCGAGGACCGGAATCGAACCGGTACGGTAGTCACCTACCGCAGGATTTTAAGTCCTGTGCGTCTGCCAGTTCCGCCACCCCGGCATTTAAGAAGATATGGAGCGGAAGACGAGGTTCGAACTCGCGACCCCCACCTTGGCAAGGTGGTGTTCTACCACTGAACTACTTCCGCTCGTATAAAATTGTGAAAATGGTGCGGGTGAAGGGAGTCGAACCCCCACGCCTTGCGGCGCTAGATCCTAAGTCTAGTGCGTCTGCCAGTTCCGCCACACCCGCAACTTAGTATAAAAATGGTGAGCCATGTAGGATTCGAACCTACGACCCTCTGATTAAAAGTCAGATGCTCTACCAACTGAGCTAATGGCTCTAACAATGGTGCCGGCGAAAGGAGTCGAACCCTCGACCTACTGATTACAAGTCAGTTGCTCTACCAACTGAGCTACACCGGCACGGTGTTAAAAATAAAAATGGTGGAGGATGACGGGCTCGAACCGCCGACCCTCTGCTTGTAAGGCAGATGCTCTCCCAGCTGAGCTAATCCTCCGGAATAAATCGCCCAGCGACGTCCTACTCTCACAGGGGGAAACCCCCAACTACCATCGGCGCTAAAGAGCTTAACTTCCGTGTTCGGTATGGGAACGGGTGTGACCTCTTTGCCATTATCACTGGACTGGGTATTCTTTTTTTAAGACAAGATTTATTATAACAAGTCTGACGAGATTTACAAGTGTTTTTTA
>NZ_JBFUIO010000030.1:0-29455 GCF_056401835.1 Paenisporosarcina sp. P4_D4
GATAACATACGTTAATGTTGTGGGAAATAAGAATAATTGGTTAAGTCCAAAGAAATATAACAAGCTACCAAGTGCTATTAAAGCACGATTCGAATACCACTTTTTGGCAATCGGTAATTCACTGCGATATTGCTTCGTTTTAAAATAAAAATAAGATAACATACGTTAATGTTGTGGGAAATAAGAATAATTGGTTAAGTCCAAAGAAAAATAACAAGCTACCAAGTGCTATTAAAGCACGATTCGAATACCACTTTTTGGCAATCGGTAATTCACTGCGATATTGCTTCGTTTTAAAATAAAAATAAAACGCAAATGAAATTACAATCAGAAATATAAATACAGCATTTATCATCGTAAACCTCCTGTTATTAAATGAAACTGTCATTATTGTATCGACATTTTTACAGAATTGCGAATGGTATTCACGAAAGGTCGGAGGGAAAATCATGAAACGTCAAATCATTGACACAATATCGGCTTACGAAACAATCATTATTCATCGGCACGTTAGACCAGATCCCGATGCTTACGGATCTTCAGTTGGCTTAAAAGAAATTCTCAAAGCAAGTTACCCTGACAAGAAGGTGTATGTTACAGGGGAACATGAGGAAACATTAAGCTTTCTTGCCGAGCCTGACCAAGTGAGTGATGCCCAATTTGAAGGTGCACTTATTATCGTCACAGATACAGCAAACACAGAACGAATTGATGATCAACGATACCTATCGGGTGCTTTTCTAATCAAAATCGATCATCACCCGAACGATGATGCCTACGGTGATTTATTATGGGTCAATACGCAAGCAAGTTCTGCAAGTGAAATGATTTATGATCTTTACGAAGAAGGCAAGACTAGTGCAAATTGGCAAATGTCTGATGCTGCCGCACGTGTTCTATTTGCAGGAATCGTCGGAGATACCGGACGATTTATGTTCTCAAGTACAAGTCAAAAGACTTTTGACACGGCAGGCGAATTAATCAAATATAATTTTGATCGTACTGAATTATTTAATGGCATGTACGAAGTGGAACGTAATCTATTGCATTTACAAGGTCATATTTACCAGCACTTCGTCATGAATGACAACGGGGCGGCTTACATTAAACTACCGCTTGAAACGTTGAAAGAATTCGGTGTGACTGCAAGCGAAACATCGTTACTTGTCGGTTCTCTTGGCAATGTAAAAGGAATTAAAGCGTGGATAATATTCATCGAAGAAGAGGATCAGATTCGCGTGCGACTTCGCTCTAAAGGTCCTATAATCAATGAATTGGCCAAGCAGTATGGTGGCGGTGGGCATCCGCTTGCTTCAGGAGCATCCGTCTATTCCTGGAAAGTTGCTGATGAAGTAATTGCCAAACTAAACAAATTATGTGAGTAAGTTGAAAGGGGGAAGGACCAATGTATCCAGTGTATCCACAAGTAGGGACATCTGCAGATTTACTTAATAGCACGATTCGCTTGGAAGCATTGATTCCTTTCCTTCAAAAACAACAGGCGTCTTCGGTAGCCATTACCAATAGACGGTTATACGGTGTGATGCCATTTTATCAAGCTGTCAAGAAAGCCGGTTTACATCCAGTAATCGGTTTAACTTGTCTTATTGAACTGACTGACGAGACACTTGTTGAAGTCCAACTGTATGCCAAGACCAACCTGGGCTATCAGAACTTATTGAAAATCAGTAGCGCACTAGAAGTCAAAGCACTTTCTGCACTGCCATTAAAATGGCTCCGTGCTTATAAAGAAGACTGTTTTGTAGTTGTACCGCTTTCCAAAATCGCAGTGCTAGAAACTGTTGAATCCATATTGGATGCCTTAAAGGATTGCTTAGGTTCTGGTCTGCTGGGTGGAATAGAACGACCAGGCGGACGTATTGCTGACAGTGAAAATGAAATGGTTGGAAATTGTATCGAAAGACAAATCCCATTAATTGCAACTCATCAGGCAAATTATGTTTCTCCAAGTGATGCCTTTGCGTATGAAGTGGCTCAAGCCATTGCGAACGGTGTGAAGCTTAGTGACGCACAGCGAGTGAAACCAAAGCACGAGCATCACTATTTGCCAACCCGAGAACAATGGATCGAATGGTTTGCCGATCAGCCAGAGTGGCTGGAAGAAGCAGAACGACTACTAAACAGCTGTTTTGTTGAAATTGTCACTGATCAATACCATATGCCAAAATTCCCGGTATCTGAAAATGTGTCGACACAGGATGTTTTGCGTGAAAAATGTATGACCGGCCTTAGTCAGCGTTTGGCAACATTTGATGAGTCATATAAAGAGCGTCTCGAAATGGAACTGAATGTAATTAATCAAATGGGCTATGCAGATTATTTTTTAATTGTGGCAGACTTTATGGAGTATGCGAAAAACAAGCAAATATTGACTGGTCCCGGTCGTGGATCATCTGCTAGTTCCCTCGTTGCGTATTCGTTATTCATTACACACGTCGATCCTCTTCAATTCGGCTTATTATTTGAACGTTTCCTGAATCCTGAACGAATCACAATGCCGGACATTGATATCGATTTTGCCGATCACCGAAGACATGAAGTCATCCAGTATGTCGCTGAAAAATATGGACATACCCACGTGGCCCAAATCGTAACATATGGAACTTTGTCGGCAAAAGCGGCGGCCAGAGACGTGGCACGTGTCTTTGGATTTGATAGTTCTGTTCTGGAGATGATATCCAAACAACTGCCGAATAAACCCGGCATTTCATTTGAAGAGGCAGTGAACAGCTCTGAAAACCTGAAAAAATGGATTGACATGGACCGTACCCATCAAAAATGGTTTGACACCGTTATGGAGCTCGAAGGCTTGCCGAGAAACGCATCCACTCATGCGGCAGGAGTTGTCTTATCACCTGTTCCATTGGTAGAACTACTGCCGATTGAAGCAGGACAAGACGGCATTTATTTAACCCAATGGCCAATGAAAGAAGTGGAACAGAGTGGGTTGCTCAAAATGGATTTTCTCGGATTAAGAAACTTAACCATTTTAGAGAGAATCCGTACCATGATCTGGTTCGATCAACATAAGTGGCTTGATTTCGAAAAAATCCCGCTTCATCACGAAGGAACGTTCAAGCTCCTTCAACAGGGGGATACGACCGGGGTTTTCCAATTGGAATCAGATGGAATGAGACAAGCCCTGCGTGACATCCGGCCGACTCATTTCCTGGATATTGTGGCAGTCAACGCCCTGTATCGTCCAGGTCCAATGGATAATATTCCAACGTATAAACGCAGAAAACACCGGGAAGAGAAGACGACATATGTCCACCCGATGCTTGAGCCAATATTGAAAGAAACGCATGGGGTAATTGTTTATCAGGAACAGATCATGCAAATTTCTTCGAAAATGGCTGGATTTACATTTGGCGAATCCGATATTTTAAGACGCGCAGTAAGTAAGAAAAATCGACAGGTATTGGATGAGCAGCGCCAACAGTTTGTAGAACGGGCGCAGAAAAATCAATTTACTGAGCGAGAAGCAAATGAAGTGTATGATCTGATTGTCAGATTTGCAGATTATGGATTTCCGAAAAGTCATGCAGTAGCATATAGCATGATTTCCTATCAGATGGCCTATTTAAAAGTTCAATATCCTGCTTACTTTTACGCATCGTTATTGACAGCATCAATGGGTAATCATGAAAAAATCATGCGCTTAATTCAAGAAGTCAAACAGCATAATATTACTCTACTTCCTCCGTCCATACATAGAAGCGGGTTGACGTTCCAAGTGGAAAATGGTGCGATTCGATTTGGATTGTCTGCCGTTAAAGGAGTTTCCAATATCTTTTTACGGGACTTGTTGCAAAAACGAAAACAAGCGCATCCACTGTGGCAAGACATTTTCGAACTTGCCGTCAGTTTATCGGCAGAGCAGTTTTCACGTAAACAAATAGAGCCTTTAATTAAAGCGGGTGCTCTTGATGGCTTCGGTCACGATCGAGCGACACTGCTTGCAACTCTTGATGCGGCAGTACAATACGCGGAACTCGTCAGACCGAAAGCAGAACAGGATTTATTTGATGGAGACGTCACGACATTCGGCAAGCCCAAGTATGTGAAGAACTCGGACATGCCGGAAATGCTGAAACTTCAGTTTGAAAGGGAAACGCTTGGGTTGTATATGTCCAATCACCCGGTAGAAAGATTGAAGAAAGAAATGAACATTAATGCAACTCCTATTCAAGAAATCAAATATGCACGTAATGGTCGGGCAGTGGTCATTGTCGGCATGATTGAAGAAATCCGAAGAATACGCACTAAAAAAGGTGAGTCGATGGCATTTGTAACCGTGCAGGATGAGACGTCAGATATTTCATGTACGGTATTTCCGAAAGACTATGCTTCTCACAATCTTGTCATTAAAGAACAGCATGTTTTAGAGATCGAAGGCACTGTGGAATGGCGGCAAGGTAAGCCACAAATCATTGTGAAAAATATGCAAACACTGTCGAAATGACGACCTAACGTTAATCCTTTAGGTCGTTTTTTGCGTTTGTTCTGTAAATTTTTCTGAATCACTCATGCTTAAACATTTTGATTATTCCGGAATGTGATTTTTGAATTTGCCATTGCATGGATGACAATTTTTTTGTATGATAGGTTCATTGAGTGGTCAGACCACTTTGAAAATTATGGAAGGTCGAGGGCGTTTTATGACAAATCAAACGACAAAAATGTATTTGCAAATCGTTCGTGAACTTCGACTTCTTATTCAATCGGAAAACATACGACCTGGGGGGAAACTTCCATCTGAACGTGAATTGGCGGAACGACTTCAAGTAGGGAGATCGACCGTTCGAGAAGCACTGCGCAGTCTGGAGCTATTAGGATTAATTGAAACTAAACGTGGAGAAGGTACTTTTCTGACAGATTTTCGAAAGCACAAATTAGTTGAAGTCTTGTCGACGTTTATTTTGCAAGACTCGAAATCCATTGAGGATATACATGTTACGCGTGAAATACACGAAAAAGAAGCCATCCGTATAGTCGCAGGATCTCCTACTCTAAATAAACTGCCGGTATGGGCGAGTTTACTCAAACAACTTCAAGAAGTAGGAAGCATTGTTCGTGAGGATATGATTCGGGAAATACTCATTTCAAGTAATAATCGATTGTCACTGAAAATGTGGTTTCTTTTGAAGCAATATGGAGAAGAACCATACCAAGGACACTCTGAAATTGAAGAAAATAATTATATTCAACAATTATTGACAGCCATTATAGATGGGAAAATTGATGAAGCAATTCGCTCATATACTGCTTGGACAAGATGGTTAACACAAGGGAGAGAAACCACATGATTCGTGATATATTTTCAAGAAATCGTAAAAATAAATATGTAACGATTCCTTCAAATGCATCAAAAACAGATGTTCCAGAAGGTTTAATGACAAAATGTCCGGAATGTAAACATATCGGGTTGACGAAAGACATAATCAAAAATAAAAAAGTTTGTCCAGCTTGTGATCATCATTACAAAATGACGGCGCATGAACGTGTAGCAATTTTCTTGGATGAAGAAACATTTGTATCCATGGACGATCATTTAGCAACAGTCAATCCACTTAAATTCCCAGGGTACACGGATAAAATTAAGTCGGATAGTGAGAAAACAGGATTGAACGAAGCGGTCTTGACTGGTACAGGAATGTTGAACGGACGTAAAATCGTTGTAGCTATTATGGATGCGCATTTCCGCATGGGTTCGATGGGATCTGTAGTGGGTGAAAAAATCACCCGCGCTATTGAAGAAGCAACGAAGCAAGAAGTGCCTTTTATTATTTTCACAGCCAGCGGTGGAGCCCGCATGCAAGAAGGCGTACTTTCGCTTATGCAAATGGCGAAAACAAGCGTGGCGCTAAATCGACATAGCGAAAAAGGACAACTATTTATTTCTATCCTGACACATCCTACAACGGGTGGGGTATCTGCAAGTTTTGCGTCGATTGGGGACATCAATTTAGCTGAACCTAAAGCATTGATTGGCTTTGCAGGCCGACGTGTTATTGAACAAACTGTACGGGAAAAACTACCTGAAAATTTCCAGACGGCTGAGTTTTTATTGGCACATGGACAATTGGATGCAGTGGTCCATCGTTCTTCGATGAAAGAAACCGTATCTACACTAGTGAAGCTTCATTCGAAAGGAGGCAACTAATATGGTAAAGACTCTTCCTTTTGAAGAACCCGTTATTCAATTACGTGATAAAATCAGTGAGTTAAAAGAATTCACTTCAAATGCTGAAGTTGATTTATCGACAGAAATTAAGCAATTAGAAGATCGCCTTCAAAAACTGGAAACAGATATTTATGACAACATGCAGCCGTGGGATCGTGTTCAAGTCGCAAGACATCCAGAACGTCCAACGACATTAGATTATATTCGTGAAATTTTCACGGACTTTATTGAACTTCACGGAGACCGTTCGTACGGAGATGATGAAGCGATAGTCGGAGGCATTGCAGCGTTTAACGGATGCCCGATTACTGTAATCGGTCATCAGCGGGGCAAAGATACGAAAGAGAATATCCGCCGCAATTTTGGCATGCCGCATCCGGAGGGTTACCGGAAAGCATTACGATTGATGAAACAAGCAGAGAAGTTCAATCGGCCCATTATTTGTTTTATTGATACAAAAGGAGCTTATCCCGGAAAAGCTGCAGAAGAGCGCGGACAAAGCGAAGCGATTGCAAGAAATCTTCTAGAGATGGCCGGGCTAAAAGTGCCTGTCATAAGTGTAGTGATTGGAGAAGGTGGAAGTGGCGGTGCATTGGCTTTAGGAGTTGCAAACCACGTTCATATGCTCGAAAACTCTACTTACTCTGTTATTTCGCCTGAAGGGGCAGCATCGATTTTATGGAAAGATTCTGCTCTGGCTAAACAAGCGGCGGAAGCAATGAAAATCACTGCACCCGATTTAAAACAAATGGGCATTGTTGATGAAATCATTCAAGAAGCAGTTGGTGGCGCACATCGTGATCCAAAGCAACAAGCCATCTATATGAAAGAAGCACTTCAACGTTCAATCGATACACTCAGCAAACTGAGTAAAGAAGAATTGGTCGATAATCGTTATGAGAAATTCAAATCCATCGGGGAATTTGCTGAATGAGGATGCGTATATCGCATCCTTATTTTTTTTCACTGACAATGAGCGTTCAAACATGTTAATGTGAATATATGGTTTGGCAAAGGAGGAACATCCAATTGAAAAGAATCGGTGTTTTAACAAGTGGTGGCGATGCACCAGGAATGAATGCAGCCTTGCGTGCAGTTGTCAGAAAAGCAATTTATCATGATATGGAAGTCATGGGTGTCTATAATGGTTATCAAGGTCTAATTGATGGCAAGATAGTACAGTTGGACTTGGGTTCAGTTGGGGATATTATTCAAAGAGGCGGAACGAAATTGCATTCTGCCCGTTGTCTGGAGTTTATAACCGAAGAAGGACAATTGAAAGCCATCGACCAAATGAAGAAACATGGCATCGAAGGTCTTGTTGTCATTGGTGGAGATGGTTCTTATCGCGGTGCAATGGCTTTAACATCCCAAGGATTTCCATGCATAGGTGTGCCTGGCACCATCGATAATGACATTCCGGGTACGGATTTCACAATAGGTTTTGATACAGCACTCAATACGGTGATTGAAGCAATAGATAAAATTCGCGACACGGCGACTTCTCATGAGCGTACTTTCATTATAGAAGTGATGGGCCGGGATGCGGGTGATTTGGCTTTGTGGGCAGGTTTAGCCGGTGGGGCTGAAACAATCGTGATTCCGGAAGAACCGTTTGATCTAGAAGATATACTTTCCCGCCTTCGCAGTGGACATGAACGCGGAAAAAAACATAGCATCATTATTGTCTCAGAAGGTGTCATGAATGCCAATGAATTTGCCGATTTATTGAAAGAGCATGCGCAGATAGAAACACGGGTTTCTGTCCTCGGGCATATTCAGCGAGGAGGCTCTCCGACTGCAAGGGACCGCGTATTAGCCAGTCTTTTTGGAGCTCGGGCTGTTGAAAAGTTGATGGAAGGTGCCGGAGGACTTGCCATTGGCATGCGTAATCATCAAGTGGTAGACTATTCTATGACTGAGGCTTTCGACGGAAAGCATGAAGCAGATTTAACTATGTATAAACTATCAAAAGAATTAGCCATTTAGTGTAATGGAGAGGATACAACAATGAGAAAAACAAAAATCGTATGTACAATCGGACCAGCCAGTGAATCACCTGAAATGCTTGAAAAATTAATCGAAGCAGGGATGAACGTCGCTCGCTTGAACTTTTCACATGGAAATCATGAAGAGCACGGAGAACGTATTAAGCGTATTCGTGAAGCGTCAAAGAAAACCGGGAAAATCGTCGGTATTCTTTTGGATACAAAAGGACCTGAAATTCGCACGCATCAAATGGAAAACGATGCGATCGAATTGGAATCAGGTCAATCTTTAGCGATTTCAATGACTGAAGTGTTAGGGACAAAAGACATGTTTTCTATCACCTATGACCGCTTAATTGAAGATGTAAGTGAAGGCTCTGTCATCTTACTCGATGATGGATTAATTGAACTTCGCGTTTCTAGTGTAGATCAAACTGAAGGCTTGATTCATACTGTTGTGTATAATGCCGGAACGTTGAAAAATAAAAAAGGTGTTAACGTACCAGGTGTTTCTGTACAACTGCCAGGAATAACTGACAAAGATGCTCAAGATATTTTATTTGGTATTGAACAAGACGTTGATTTCATTGCTGCATCATTTGTGCGTCGTGCAAAAGATGTCATGGAAATTCGCGAATTGCTTGAGAACAATGATGGTGGGCATATTCAAATCATCCCGAAAATCGAGAACCAGGAAGGCGTCGATAATATTGATGACATCCTGTTGGTATCGGACGGACTAATGGTTGCTCGCGGAGATTTAGGCGTTGAAATTCCTGCCGAAGAAGTGCCTTTGGTTCAAAAAAGCTTAATTGGTAAATGTAATGAAGCGGGTAAACCAGTCATTACAGCAACACAGATGTTGGATTCCATGCAACGTAATCCCCGCCCGACTCGTGCGGAAGCGAGTGATGTAGCAAACGCAATCTTTGATGGAACAGATGCAATCATGCTATCGGGTGAAACTGCAGCAGGAATGTATCCGGTTGAGTCCGTCAAGACCATGGATAAAATCGCTATCCGTACGGAAGATGCATTGGATTATCGTGCAATTGTTTCTGCAAAGAGTAAAAGCAAAGATGTCACAATGACGGATGCAATCGGTCAAGCAGTTGCCCATACATCCATAAACTTAAAAGCAAAAGCAATTATTGCACCTACTGAAAGTGGCCATACAGCGAAAATGATTTCGAAGTATCGTCAAGGTGCATCAATCATTGCAGTAACTTCTACTGAACGACCATCACGTAAATTGACTCTTGTGTGGGGCGTTTATCCGATTGTTGGTGAAAAAGTAGGTTCAACTGATGAGATTCTGGATCTTTCAGTGGAAGAAAGTTTAAAACATAATTACGTAAAACATGGTGACCTTGTTATCATTACGGCAGGTGTACCAGTCGGTGAAGCAGGAACAACAAACTTGATGAAAGTTCATGTAATTGGTGATATTGTGGCTAAAGGACAAGGAATTGGTAAATCTGTTGCATTCGGACATACGGTTGTTGCGAATAATGCGGATGACTTAGCAAATATTGATACAACCGATTCGATTATCGTCACCATTGGTTCAGATCGTGATATGATGCCGGCCATTAATAAATGTGCTGGACTTATTACGGAAGAAGGTGGCTTGACAAGTCATGCGGCAGTAGTGGGTCTAAGTCTTGGGATTCCGGTAATTGTAGGGGTCAAAGATGCCACTAAATTAATTGTAAACGGTCAGGATGTCACGATGGACGCTGAATCAGGTGTCATCTATCATGGGCATGCGAGTAGTGTCCTGTAAGTGAACCTAATAAAAAAAGCCTCAACACAGGAGTGTTGGGGCAATTTTTTTAAAATGAATCGTAAGAAATTAAAAGTTGAAGCTTTATGAAACGATGTTAATGAGATCAAGGGGAAAGATGCCCACTTTTTTAAGAGGCTATGTGATGTTTCGTTGTTGTTTTTAATAATCAGTGATATGTAGCAAAACAGCGAAGACTCCTGAGGGGAAGCGAGACAGTCGAGACCCTGCAGAAAACGAGTTGTGCAAAAGCAATTTTGCACAACTCGTTTGCGACGAAGCTAGCAAAGCGATGCAGGAGCACCGGTTTTCAAAGCGCCGTGGAGACTCGGCGGTCGCCCTAGGAAAGCGTAGCTGTTTTGCGGAATATCAACAACATTTAACAGACCTTTTATAATAATCACAAATCAAATCTTAAGTAATCGGCAGAAAAAAAGAAACGAAATAAGGGGATGTTCGAAATGAAATGGTTGGCATTAATCTTTATCGTAGTTCCTGCACTGGAAATTGGGATTTTATTGTGGTCCGGTAAGACATTTGGATTGATACCTACCATCATGATTATTCTCAGCACAGGAATACTCGGAGCTTACCTGGCTAAAAAGCAAGGATTGAAAGCAATCAGGGATGTCCAAGTTCAGATGAAGAATTTTCAAGCTCCAGGAGATGCCATGGTAAATGCTTTGTTTGTGTTTGCAGGTGGTCTTTTATTATTATCTCCAGGATTTGTGACAGATCTATTTGGATTTTTATTTTTGTTTTCTCCGACCAGACAGTTATTTAAACCAATTGTTTATAAATGGATTAAGTCGAAAATGAAAAAAGGACAAATCATTGTGATGTAAACCAATGATGTTTACTGAAATGAACGGCTGCAAGCAATAAGAAAGGGCTTAGTAATATCCCGGGTATGCCGAACAGCAACAAAGAACATGCGCTGATGAAAAATACGTGCACAGCTCTAATGTGCATGGTGTTTGCCCACAAGTAAGACTCGAGTAATTGACGTGTCAATAAAATAAATGCATAGAGCAAGAGAATGATAATCCCGAGGGTCGTTTGCTTCGTTAAAATGAAGAAAGCAGCCATCGGGATTAATATTATGCCTGTCCCTAAAAAGGGCATTAAATCAGCAAAAGAAATCAGGAAAGCCAGTCCTATAGGAGACGAGAATTTCAGGACATAAAACCCGACCATTAATTGAACGAACGTCATCAGGAATAACTTAATTTCCACAATCGTAAATTTCTCGAAAAGCTTGGTTGCTTTTAAAAATAATGGTTTAATTGTCTGTCTCGTCTTGGAGGGGATATAGATGAAGAACCATGTTCTTGATTTCAAAGATTCCTGCAAGGCAAAAAACAAGGCAACTAAAAAGACAAAGGTTTCAACAAACTGTGCAGGCAGATGCTGAATAAATAATGATATTTTTTTAAGTAAGTTTTCACTGACCATGGATAGGGCTTCAATGACTGATTGCCAATTTGTTTTGTTCTCCTTCATGAACAACTGCAATTCTTCCAAGTGAAATCTAAAAGGATAAAGTATTTCAAGGAGTTCTCTTACCATCAAAGTACAACCCAAAATAATTGATCCAAGCAAGGCACTTTCGAATAACAATACGGTTATCCAACGGGGTAATCGGGTAATTTTATGTATCCACTTCACAATTGGGTGTAGAAAATAAGCGAGTAGTATGGCAATGGTAACAGGATAAATCAGCCAGGTAATGAGTAAAATGAATGCAACCGGAAACCATTTTTTCATGAATGCAACTATGTTTTCATACACTTTTCCACCTCCAAATGCAGTGTGTATAGCTGTTATGTTTATTTATATCGTTTAGACAGAATATTTCTACTTTGTGACAAGATATCATGAATTTTGCGAAAGTTATCGAAAATCGAGCGTTTTCATTCACAAAGACGTCAAAATTGATTATAATGTCAATGTAAGCCATATAAATAAAAGGTTCATATTGAGCAGATGAGCCATCATTCTGCGTTTTTTTTGTGTGGAATGATGAATTTTAAAACAAGAAGGAGCGATATACATGACATCAACAAAAGGTCTTGAAGGAGTGGTAGCTACTCAATCCGCTATCAGTTCAATCATTGATGACACACTTACATACGTTGGCTATGATATTGATGACTTGGCAGATCACGCAAGTTTTGAAGAAGTAATCTACTTGCTATGGCACAAACGCCTGCCAAAAGTTGAAGAATTAGCTGAATTGAAACAACAACTTGCGGATAATATGGCAGTACCTCAAGAGGTATTGAACCATTTCAAAACGTATCCAATTGATAAAGTTCACCCAATGACGGCTCTTCGTACAGCTGTATCTATGCTTGGATTGTATGATGAAAAAGCTGAAGATATGTCTGAAGAAGCTAACTACATGAAAGCAATTCAGCTTCAAGCTAAGATGTCTACTTTAGTATCTGCATTTGCTCGCGTTCGAAAAGGACAAGAACCAATCGCACCAAAGAGCGACTTAAGTTTTGCTGCTAACTTCCTGTACATGCTTAATGGCGAAATACCTGAAGCAATCGAAGAAGAAGCTTTCAACAAAGCTTTAGTATTACATGCTGACCATGAGTTGAATGCTTCAACATTTACAGCTCGCGTTTGTGTAGCGACACTTTCAGATGTTTATTCTGGTGTTGTTGCAGCGCTTGGTGCACTTAAAGGACCTTTACACGGTGGAGCGAACGAGCAAGTAATGAAAATGTTGATGGAAATTGGGTCAGTTGAAAATGTTGATTCATATATCAACGAGAAGCTTGCTAACAAAGAAAAAATCATGGGCTTCGGTCACCGCGTATACCGCAAAGGTGATCCACGTGCGAAACACTTACGTGAAATGTCTCAAAAGTTAACAAAACTTCGTGGAGAAGAGAAATGGTACGACATGTCAATTAAAATTGACGATATTGTAACAGGTCAAAAAAATCTTCCACCAAATGTTGATTTCTATTCAGCTTCTGTTTATCATTCATTGAATATCGATCATGACTTATTTACACCGATTTTTGCTGTATCACGTGTTTCTGGCTGGTTAGCTCACATTTTAGAACAATATTCTAATAACCGTCTAATCCGTCCACGTGCTGAATATACAGGACCTGGTATGCAAAAATATGTACCAGTGAACGAGCGTTAATTTTTAAAATTACACATATGAAGGGCTGTACTTTAAAGAGCGAAGTGCAGAAAATGACATTCATGTTACTTTCTGCACTTCCTTAAAAAGTGCTAGCCCTATGATTATGCCTATAGGAGGAAAATTATTATGACAAACGGTGGCAAAATTACAGTTGAAAATGGCGTTTTAAACGTACCTAACAACCCGATCATTCCTTATATCGAAGGTGACGGAATCGGTCCTGATATCTGGGCAGCTTCAGAGCGTGTATTAGAAGCAGCAGTAGAAAAAGCTTATAACGGTGAAAAATCAATCGTCTGGAAAGAAGTATTAGCTGGACAAAAAGCATTCGACAAAACGGGTGAATGGTTGCCAGAAGAAACTTTAGACGTAATCCGTGAATACTTAATCGCAATCAAAGGACCTCTTACGACTCCGGTTGGCGGCGGTATTCGTTCTTTGAACGTTGCTTTGCGTCAAGAATTGGATTTATATACATGCCTACGTCCAGTTCGTTACTTCGACGGAGTACCTTCACCGGTTAAACGTCCTGAAGATACAGATATGGTTATTTTCCGTGAAAACACTGAAGATATCTATGCAGGTATCGAGTTTGCTAAAGGTTCTGATGAAGTGAAAAAAATCATCGAATTCTTACAAAATGAAATGGGTACAAAAAACATCCGTTTCCCTGAAACTTCTGGTATCGGGATCAAACCAGTGTCTGAAGAAGGAACTAAACGTTTGGTGCGTGCTGCATTAAACTACATCATCAAAGAAGGCCGCGAGTCATTAACACTTGTTCACAAAGGGAACATCATGAAGTTCACTGAAGGAGCTTTCAAAACTTGGGGCTATGAAGTGGCAGAACAAGAATTTGCTGATAAAACATTCACTTGGAATCAATACGATCAAATTAAAGCGGATCAAGGTACAGAAGCTGCGAACAAAGCACAAGAAGAAGCATTAGCTGCTGGTAAAATTCTTGTGAAAGATTCAATTGCTGATATCTTCCTACAACAAATCTTGACTCGTCCAAGCGAATTTGATGTTGTTGCAACAATGAACTTGAACGGTGACTACATTTCTGATGCACTAGCTGCACAAGTTGGTGGTATCGGTATCGCTCCAGGAGCAAACATTAACTATTTGACAGGTCATGCTATTTTCGAAGCGACTCATGGTACAGCTCCTAAATACGCTGGTCTTGATAAAGTAAACCCATCTTCAGTTATCCTTTCAGGTGTATTAATGCTTGAACACCTTGGCTGGAATGAAGCGGCTAAATTAGTTATGGACTCTATGGAAAAAACAATTTCTTCTAAAGTTGTAACTTACGACTTCGCTCGTTTAATGGATGGTGCAACTGAAGTTAAATGTTCTGAGTTCGCTGACGAATTAATCAAAAATCTTTAAGAGAAAAGTGTAGAAGCCTACTCAAGCTCGACACCGGCGCTAGACATCACGATTAGCGACTTCACTTAATCAATTGCATAGTAAAACACTATTTTTAGAAAGAGGGCCTCGGCCCTCTTTTTTATACAAAGCTATGTTATATAGTACTGTTGATTTTTAATCATTAGTTTCATTTAATAAAGCTTTATACAAAAGGAGAGTTTTCTGATGACATTGAAACGTAAAAAGATTTCAGTAATCGGTTCTGGATTTACAGGTGCGACAACAGCATTCCTATTAGCTCAAAAAGAACTAGGAGACGTTGTAATAGTTGATATTCCACAAATGGAAAACCCAACTAAAGGGAAAGCGTTAGATATGTTGGAAGCTGGTCCTGTTCAAGGATTTGATGCAAACATTATCGGCACTTCTAGCTATGAAGATACGAAAGACTCAGATATCGTTATCATCACCGCTGGAATTGCTCGTAAGCCTGGCATGAGCCGTGACGATTTGGTCCAAACAAACCAAAAAGTCATGAAAATTGTTACGGGTGAAATCATTAAACATTCTCCAAACACAACGATTATTGTATTAACTAATCCAGTTGATGCAATGACTTACACAGTATACAAAGAATCTGGGTTCCCTAAAGAGCGTGTTATTGGCCAATCTGGAGTACTCGATTCAGCACGTTTCCGTACTTTCGTTGCTCAAGAATTAAACTTGTCCGTTAAAGACATCACAGGTTTCGTTCTTGGTGGCCACGGTGACGATATGGTACCATTGGTACGCTACTCATATGCTGGAGGAATTCCATTGGAAACATTGATTCCTGCAGATCGTTTGGCTGAAATAGTGGAACGCACGCGTAAAGGTGGAGCAGAAATCGTAAACCTTCTTGGAAACGGTTCTGCATACTACGCACCCGCTGCTGCTATAGTTGAAATGGCTGAAGCAATCCTGAAAGATCAACGTCGTGTATTGCCATCAATCGCTTATCTGGAAGGTGAATATGGTTTAGAAGGTATTTACCTTGGCGTTCCGACAATTTTAGGTGCTGGTGGAATTGAACAGATTATCGAACTTGATTTAACAGCATCTGAAAAAGCTGAGTTGGAAAAATCAGCTGCTTCAGTACGTAACGTTATGGAAATTCTTGTGTAATTAACGAAAAGCTTCGGATAAGAATCGAGCGGGATTTCCCCGCTCGATTTTTTTGGTAGGTATTGATACTATGTTAATGTAGAGATAACAGGAACAGAGGGGGACATCACATGTTATTGGGGAAAAAACGTAAACTCGGCAGAAAAGTAGAAGAAATGTCAGTTGGAGAAAAATTAAAGCTGACTGAAAAGATCGAAGATAAAGATTTACTATTATATTTAGGATTAACGAACGATGGGAATCCATTGTATATCCAACATGATTTCGCTTCACAAACGGTTTTTGAAAAACCGATAGTACCTGCTATTATGCTGACGGGCATTGTTACTTCAGCCGTTTCAAAGTATTTGCCTGGTCCAGGATCACATATCGTAGAACAGCATTTAGCTTTTCCAAAACCGGTATACCATTACGCAACAATTGATTTCTTACTTCAAGTGATTTCTGTGAATGTCGAAAAAAACTTAGTTGAAATTGAAGTAACTGCAACAAATGAAGATGGTGAGACAGTGATTGAAGGCAAAATTACGTCTACCCCTCCACGTTTGGAAAACAAATTAACAGCACAATCAATGGATAATTTCTAGAGAGCTCTTTCGGTTTAAGATGGGGGTTTTAAATCGAAGGTGGAGGGCAAAAACATGTCAAAGAAAATTCTCGTAGTAGATGATGAAAGTTCAATCGCAACTTTACTTCAATATAATTTGGAACAAGCAGGTTTTGTTGTTGAGACGGCGAGTGATGGCCAAGAAGGTTATGATGCTGTTTTAGAAAAAAAGCCGGATTTAATTATACTTGATCTTATGTTGCCCAAAATGGATGGCATGGAAGTTTGCAAAGCCTTGCGTCTTCAAAAAATCAATACGCCCATCATCATGCTAACAGCAAAAGATGATGAGTTTGATAAAGTGCTGGGTCTTGAATTGGGTGCGGATGACTATATGACCAAACCATTTAGTCCGAGAGAAGTAACAGCACGTGTCAAAGCAGTCTTAAGGAGATTTACTGCTTCAGTTGATGAAACGTCGCAAAAAGGAAATGACCAAGGTTTTGAATTTGGTCCATTACGTGTGTATCCCGAACGTTTTGAAGTATTTTTAAGTGAGGATACTTTGGACTTTACTCCGAAAGAATTTGAACTGCTTGTATATCTCATGGAAAACAAAAATCGAGTGCTGACACGTGACCAATTGTTAAGTGCCGTCTGGAATTATGATTTTGCAGGCGACACTCGCATCGTTGACGTTCACATCAGTCATTTACGGGATAAAATTGAAGACAACAGCCGTAAACCTATATTTATTAAAACCATTAGGGGACTGGGGTATAAATTTGAGGAGCCAAAAACGGTATGAATTCCCTCCACGGAAAAATCGTCATGTCATTTACACTTTTGGTAGGTTCGATTTTAGCTGGCTTGGGTATTATCATCAGTCAGCTTTTTCCTGTATACGTGGAGGAATCTGTTCGAAGCAATTCGATTGAAAAAGTAGAGGAAATTTCACAGATTATTGAACAATCAAATGGTGAAATCAATGACTCACAAAAAGCGGAAATTACGGATGTGCTCTCAAGCGACCGCACTAGCAGTGACTTTATTGATACTCGGCAACAACTTTGGAAAACCATAGTGATAGTCTTGCTAGGAGCATTTGTCATTGCCATTATATTTTCGTATCGATTGACGAAACGCTACGCACAACCAATTGATAATGTGACCGAAGTTGCCATTGAGCTTGCCAAAGGCAATTATCGGGCGAGGGCATACGAAGACGACTTTGCAACCACGGCGCAGCTCGGCACTTCCATCAATATCCTGGCAAGGAATTTGCAGGAATTGTTCAAAGTACGAGAAATGGAAAAGGAACGATTAAAAACACTTATTGAAAATATGGGCAGTGCCTTAATGATGATCGACCGGGAAGGTCAAATCAGTATTGTCAACAAGACTTTTGTTGATCAGTTTGAATTCAGCGCACAAGATGTTCAGGATGAACTTTTTAAAAGAGTGGACTTACCTGATGAATTGAAAAAGTTCATCGACTACGTCTTTTTAATGGAATCTTCTTCACGTAAGCAAATGGCAATCGTCATCCAGCAGGAAATACGCCATATGGAAGTTTATGGTGCCCCAGTTATCGGTGAACATGGTCGATGGCTAGGTGTTGTTATCGTCATGCATGACATTTCCGATCTTGTGCGTCTTGAGCAAATCAGGAAAGATTTCGTGGCGAACGTTTCCCACGAACTGCGAACACCGATTACATCGATTAAAGGTTTTTCGGAAACGTTATTGGATGGGGCCATGAATGACAAAAAGACGTTACTTTCTTTTTTGGAAATCATCCATAAAGAAAGCAATCGTCTGCAAATGTTAATTCAAGACCTATTGGAACTTTCGAAAATTGAGCAACATGGGTTCTCCGTAGAGTTTGCTCAAACGAACTTACGTGAAGTCATGAGGCGTGCTGCTGAGATGACAAGTCCTCGTCTTGATGAGAAACAAATGACGTTTATCTCAAACATAAACCATGAGGTCATTGTGGATGGGGACATGAACCGTTTGATTCAAGTGGTTATGAATTTACTGACAAATGCCATTACTTATTCGCCGGAAAATACAACTGTTCATTTATCCCTTCATGAAAGTGAAACTCATGGAATCATTGTCATTCGAGATGAAGGGATGGGGATGGATAAAAAAGAAATCCCACGTATCTTTGAGCGTTTTTATCGAATTGATCGTGCGAGAAGTCGAAATTCTGGTGGTACCGGTTTGGGACTAGCTATAGTCAAGCATCTAATCGAGGCTCATCATGGACGAATTTTTGTTGAAAGCGAACCTGGAGTAGGTACGCAATTTAAGATTCTCATTCCGAAAAAACAATAAACTTAACAAGTTCTTTACAAGCTCTACACAGTGGATTCATAATGCTTTGTTAAGATATTTATGAAACCCCCTATTACCGCATTTGGCAGGAAAAAGAACCCTATTTCAAGGGTTCTTTTTTCATGTGTAATAAATTGTTCATTTCGTCTCGAATGGGTGATTGGGATCGAGGGTCCTGAAAAATTCCAATGAAAGTAAACTTTATGAAACTTTATATTGATCTAATCGTAGAAATAATGAGTGAAAAGAAAAGAGGGATACATAGATGAGTGTTAAGCGCATTTTAACGACTGCATCTTTGGCTTTGGCTGGAATCATTGCACTTATTGCCATATTTACTACATGGTATACAGTGGATGAATCGGAGCAAGCGGTCGTCATAACTTTTGGGAAAGCAGAGGAGCCAATACTAGATTCTGGATTGCATTTTAAATTGCCATGGCCCATGCAAAAAGTAGAAATTCTATCGAAGGAGACATTCAGTCTGCGATTCGGCTACAAGCAATCAGAAGATGGAGAAATTGATTCATACGATAACGAAACAAAAATGATTACAGGGGATGAAAACATTGTATTAACTGACTTGGTTGTACAGTGGAAAATCACAGACCCTGGAAAGTATTTATTTAATTCAGAAGCCCCACAGGAAATTTTGCATGATGCCACTTCAGCATCTATCCGTTCAATCATCGGGAGTTCGATGATTGATGAAGCTTTAACATCAGGAAAAGCAGATATTGAAGCTCAAACGAGGGACTTACTTGCTACGCTTATCGAAAAATATGATATTGGTATTTCCATTTTAGGTGTAAAACTACAAGATGTAGAATTGCCGAATGCAGAGGTCCGTTCTGCTTTTACAGCCGTAACCGATGCGCGTGAAACGAAAAACACGAAAACAAATGAAGCGAAGAAATATCAAAATCAGCGTGAAAGTGAAGCAATTGGTGAGATTGCTGCCATTAAGTCCCGTGCTGAAGGCCAACGTACAGCACGTATTCAGCAGGCAACAGGAGAAGTGGCTGTCTTCAATAAACTTTATGCAGAGTATCGAAACAATCAGGAAATCACAAGACAACGATTAGTCATTGAGACATTGGAGTCGGTCTTGCCGAATGCTCAAATTTACATCATGAATGATTCAGGTGAAACGGTGAAGTACTTGCCATTACAACAACCTACACAAGTTCCACCAGTTACAACTGAGCAGGGAGGCGGCAAATAATGGACACGAACAAACCGAACCCATTCGCAAGCCTGGAACAAAAGTTCAATGAACAATTCAATAATAAAAATAAAATAACAAAAACACGAGAGCCTACAAATTTAAAAAAACATATGAAGACCATTATTACATTAACCGTCGTATTTGCCGTTCTAATTATCCTGCTCGCTAATATATATGTTGTTAAAGAAAATGAGTACCGTGTTGTTCGCCAATTTGGTGAAGTGGTGGATATTCGATTTGAGCCTGGAATTTATATGAAAATCCCGTTTGTCCAAAGTGTCTCTACTTTACCGCGTTATCAGATGACGTATAACGTTTCGGAAGCGGAAATCAATACTAAGGATAAAAAGCGAATTATCATTGATAACTACGCTGTATGGCGAATTAGCGAACCTAAAGCCATGATAACGAGTGCAGGAACTTTGTTGAATGCAGAAGCGCGAATGGAAGAGTTTATATACTCTGTCGTACGGACAGAACTTGGACAGCTGAACTATGATGAAATCATCAATGATGAAAACACTTCGAGAGGAAGCTTGAATGACCGCGTGACTGCACGCGTAAATGAGCTTCTGAAAGACGATGATTACGGAGTAGAAGTAATTGATGTCCGAATGAAGCGTACGGACCTCCCACCAGAAAACGAACAATCCGTTTATACACGCATGATTTCCGAACGCCAATCCATAGCACAGAAGTACCTGTCTGAGGGGGATGCAGATAAGCGCACAATTGAAGCATCTACAGATCGCAAAGTACAGGAAATGGTTGCAATTGCCCAAAAAGAAGCATCCATCATTGCAGCTGAAGGTGAATCGGAAGCGGCCAAGATTTATAATCAATCTTTCTCGAAAGACCCTGAATTTTATGCTTTATATCGAACATTAGAATCCTACAAGAAAACAATTGGTGATGATACAATGATTATTTTGCCATCGGATTCTCCTTATGCAAAAATTCTTTCAGGTTACTTGGAATAGATTATTAGGAGTGACATTTCATAAGCTGTATTTGAAAAACCAATAACACTGTTTATTTCAAAGGACGTCATTTTCCTTTCATCTTGCCAACATGGTAATATGAAGGAAGATGACGTTTTTTTACGTAGAGGAGTGGAAAATCTGTGAGCAAAAATAAAGTTTTATTATTAGATGGAAATAGCTTAGCGTATCGAGCATTTTTCGCGCTCCCATTACTGACGAATGAACATGGGATCCACACAAATTCAGTATATGGTTTTACAATGATGCTACAAAAAATATTGGATGAAGAACAACCAACACATATGCTTGTGGCATTTGATGCAGGGAAAACCACGTTTAGGCACACGACTTTCGGTGAGTATAAGGGTGGCCGTCAAAAAACACCACCAGAGCTTTCGGAACAGTTTCCATATTTGCGAAAACTATTAAGCGCATATCAAATCCCGCAATATGAGCTTCCGATGTATGAAGCGGATGACATAATCGGGACGTTGAGCAAACAGGCTGAAGCAAAGGGAGAAGAAGTGATTATTGTTTCGGGTGATAAAGACCTTACACAGCTTTCTTCGGACTCGACGACTGTCTATATCACACGTAAAGGCATGACTGATATCGAGAAGTATACACCTGAGCACATACTAGAAAAGTATGGCTTAACCCCTAATCAAATCATTGATATGAAAGGATTAATGGGGGACGCATCAGATAATATTCCAGGAGTTCCTGGTGTCGGTGAAAAGACAGCAATCAAACTATTACTTGAACATCACTCGGTTGATGGTGTGTACGAAGGCCTTGAGAGTGTCAAAGGAGCAAAATTAAAAGAAAAACTAGTGGCCAATGAAGAGCAGGCAAAAATGAGTAAAGTGTTGGCAACCATTGAAACACAAGCTCCAATCACTATTTCTTTAGAAGATTTGTCCTATAATGGTCCCGATATGGATGAGGTCATTAAAATTTGGCAGGAGCTGGCCTTCAAATCACTGTTAGAAAAAACAACCTATTCACAAGTGGAAGAAACGAAAGCAGATATTTCTTTCAAGCACATATCAGAAATTACGACAGAGCAACTTTCAGAAGAAATGGCTGTTCATCTGGAATTGTATGACGAGCAGTATCATACAGCTGATATGTTGGGTGTCGCACTTGTTGATGACAAAAATGCGTTTTTTATGAAAGTTGAGGACGCGTTTGCATGTGAATCATTCCGTACGTGGCTGGCTGATGCGTCGAAAAAGAAACAATTGGTAGATTCCAAAGCGGCACTTGCAGCTTTCCATCGCAATGGGGTACTGCTCGATGGTGTTGAATTCGACTTTGTCCTTGCTGCCTATATTGTGAATCCAGGGATTACATCTGATGATGTAGCTGTGTTATCACGGGAGTTTGGCTACAGTGAAGTATTAACGAATGAACAAGTGTATGGCAAAGGTGCTAAGAAATCAGTTCCTAGCGACGCCGAACTAGGAGAACATGTAGTCAGAAAAGCAATGGCTGTATGGAAACTGCGTAAAGTAATGGATGATAAGCTGAAAGAAAACGAGCAATATGAACTTTATCATGATTTGGAGTTACCATTAGCTACAATCCTCGGGAAGATGGAGTCAGATGGTGTGAATGTMAATCGTCAAACACTGGTGGATATTGGTGAGGATTTAGCCGGGAAGTTGACGGAGATTGAACAAACCATTTATCATGCAGCAGGTGAAAACTTCAATATTAATTCACCGAAACAACTAGGTGTAATCTTGTTTGAAAAACTTGGGCTTCCACCTCTTAAAAAAACGAAGACAGGATACTCAACGGCCGCAGACGTTTTAGAGAAATTGGAAGGGAAGCATGAAGTCATTTCCCATATCCTTTTGTATCGTCAGTTGGGCAAATTGCAGTCGACGTATATTGAAGGATTGTTAAAAGAAATTCACAAGGACGACGGCAAAATTCATACGAGATACCAGCAAGCATTGACGCAAACAGGTCGTTTGAGTTCTACGAATCCAAACTTACAGAACATTCCGGTGCGCTTGGAAGAAGGCCGGAAAATCAGAAAGGCATTTGTCCCATCCCAACCAGATTGGATTTTATTTGCGGCTGATTACTCTCAGATTGAGTTACGCGTATTAGCACATATGTCTGATGACGAAGAGCTGATTGAAGCTTTCCGAAATGACCTGGACATTCATACTAAAACCGCAATGGATGTTTTCCATGTTGAAGCAGATGCCGTGACGTCAGATMTGCGTCGCGCAGCTAAAGCAGTAAACTTCGGTATTGTTTACGGAATAAGTGACTACGGACTTTCTCAAAGCTTATCGATTTCTCGTAAAGAAGCGGCTGAGTTTATCGAGCGTTACCTGGAAAGCTTCCCAGGTGTGAAAACATACATGGATGAAATTGTACGGGAAGCGAAGCAAAAGGGATTTGTAACGACCATTTTAAATAGAAGAAGGTACTTACCGGATATTACTAGCTCAAACTTTAACTTACGTGGCTTTGCTGAGCGTACGGCGATGAATACGCCGATCCAGGGAAGTGCTGCGGATATAATCAAAAAAGCAATGATTGATATGGCTGATCGTTTACAGAAAGAAAACTTGAAAGCGAAAATGCTTCTTCAAGTGCACGATGAATTGATTTTTGAAGCACCTCAAGAAGAAATTGCGATTTTAGAAAAAATCGTACCTGAAGTAATGGAACACGCTATTGAATTAAAAGTGCCACTTAAAGTGGATTATGCATATGGTCCGACTTGGTACGATACGAAGTAAGGAGGCAAATTCATCATGCCTGAATTACCTGAAGTTGAGGGAGTCGTCAACTCCCTCAAACCGGTAGCTACCGGGAAGACTATTGAATCTGTAAAATTATCCGACGTTCTAGAGGTTTCAAGACAGGCGGGAAAACAAGCAATTGTTAAAGGCTCAGAGCTTAAACACTTCAAGCAAGCACTCGAAAATGCTCGAATCACTCAGATTGTAAGAAGGTCTAAATATATTTATTTTCACTTACTTAAAGATCAACAAGATTTACTATTAGTGAATCATTTGGGAATGACCGGTGCATGGTTTTATGTCCAGGAAACTGCAGACATCACAGAAGATAAGTTCAGAAAACATATTCATGTCGTATTAACATTAGATGACGGCATGCTTTTGGTATATGCAGACATTCGGAGATTCGGCGAAATGCGTTTACTGGATTCAGAAGATCAATTTCCTCCATTATTGTTAATGGCACCCGAACCATTTGCGGAGTCCGCATTAAATCATTTTATTGATATGTCCTCGCTCTCTAAGTATCAAAATAAGTCCATAAAAGAAACAATCATGGATGGACAAGTTATTTCTGGATGTGGCAACATCTATGCCACTGAAGCTTTATTTCGAATGCATATACATCCTGGCAGAAAAGTGAAGCGTATTAGTCAAAAAAGACTTATTCTCCTTTTTCAAACGATTGTCGATGTGTTGAACGAAAGCATATCTGCAGGTGGAAGCTCCATTTCAGATTATCGGAATATCAATGGGGAAGCAGGGGGCATGCAAAATCGCTTGTCCATGTATGGCAAGAAACAATGCCCTCATTGCTTGATTCCTACAAAACAAGTTTTACTCGGGGGACGAAACTCTTGGTATTGTCCTTCGTGTCAACGATAGAAGGATGGACAATAGATGATTATTGGATTAACAGGAAGTATTGCGAGTGGAAAAAGTACAATTTCAGAAATGTTGAAAGAAAAAGGATATCCCATTATTGATGCGGATCTTGTAGCCCGAGTAGTCGTAGAACCTGGTACCGTAACATTGTCAGACATTAAATGTATATTTGGCAAAGAGGTAATGAATGAGGATGGCACATTAAACCGAGAAGCACTGGGGCAGCTCATTTTTCATGATCCAGCAAAAAGGAAACAGCTCAACGATTTGATGCATCCAGCCATTCGTGCAGAAATGCTGCGCCAAAGAGATGAACTTTTTGAGAGTGGGGAAGAAACGTTGATTATGGATATCCCGCTTCTTTTTGAAAGTCGACTCCAACATTTTGTTGATAAAATACTGGTTGTCTCTGTAAAGGAAGAGATACAGCTACAGAGATTGATGCAACGTAATTCGTTGTCTGAGGAAGAAGCTAAGGCAAGAATTCAGTCTCAATTACCACTTTCCGAAAAAGAAAAAGGTGCCGATGCGGTCATTTATAATAATGGGTCAATCGAACAATCAAAAGTTCAATTAGAGCGTATACTAGCTGAGTGGGACGTATAATGTCCCACTTTCTGAAAAATAGAACATTTCTACATTGCCAACAAAGTGTTTAACTTAGTTCAAAATGTGTTATACTAATTTCAGGTAAAAGATTAACAGTATAACATACTTGTAGGAGGATTTTTTATGTCAGCTTCTATCGCTATTAATGGATTTGGCCGTATTGGTCGTATGGTATTTCGCCAGGCAATTCTTCAAGATGATTTAAACGTGGTGGCAATTAATGCAAGTTATCCTGCTGAAACGTTAGCACATTTGATTAAGTATGACACAAATCATGGAACGTTTTCTGGTGACATTGTCATAGAAGAAAGCGCTTTAATTGTAAATGGTAAGCGAGTTCAACTTGTAAGTGACCGTGACCCATTGAAGTTACCATGGAAAGAAATGAACATTGATATCGTTATCGAGGCAACTGGAAAATTTAATGACCGCGAAAAAGCGGCATTGCATTTACAAGCTGGAGCTAAGAAAGTAATTTTGACTGCTCCTGGTAAAAATGAAGACATAACAATCGTTATGGGTGTAAATGATAATCAATTGAATATTGAAAAACATGACATCATTTCAAATGCCAGCTGTACAACAAACTGTCTAGCGCCAGTTGCGAAAGTACTGAATGACACGTTTGGCATCGAAAACGGTCTTATGACGACTATCCATGCGTATACAAATGATCAAAAGAACTTAGATAATCCACATAAAGATTTACGTCGTGCCCGTGCATGTGCACAGTCCATCATCCCGACATCTACAGGAGCAGCGAAAGCATTGGCATTGGTTTTACCTGAATTGAAAGGTAAACTTCATGGTTTGTCTCTTCGCGTACCAACTCCAAATGTGTCATTAGTGGATCTTGTTGTAGATTTAAAAACTGATGTGACGGCAGAAGAAGTAAATGCAGCATTTATTGAAGCTTCAAAAGGTTCAATGAAAGGTGTTCTTGGATTAACTGAAGAACCACTTGTGTCAATTGACTTCAATTCAAACCCACATTCAGCGATCATTGACGGTTTAACGACAATGGTTATGGGAACACGTAAGGTAAAAGTTCTCGCTTGGTATGATAATGAATGGGGCTACTCAGCACGTGTAGTAGATTTGACGAAAAAAGTAGGCGCAGCACTGAAAGACACAGTAATTGCCTAATAAAATATTCCTCCCTACATGCGTTCAAAAGTAGGGAGGAATTATTTTTTTCTCGAACACTTGCATTGTGTGAGATTACAACATATAATGTGAATCGTGTACTTTTATTGTACCAACTGACTGCTTAAAGGGTTAGGACCTCTCTGGACTAACTTTCCCCCGTGGTAGTCGACTTTGATGATTCAACAAACTATAAAAAACTTATCAAAGGGGGAAACGAACCATGGAAACAATGGGGCGTCATGTTATCGCAGAACTATGGGAGTGCGAATTTGACAAATTGAACGATGAAACATACATCGAGCGTACGTTTGTAGAGGCAGCACTTAAATCAGGAGCAGAAGTACGTGAAGTAGCATTCCACAAATTTGCACCACAAGGTGTAAGTGGAGTCGTGATCATTTCTGAATCACACTTAACTATCCACAGCTTCCCAGAACACGGTTACGCAAGTATTGATGTATATACATGCGGCGATTTAGATCCAACAATTGCTGCTAAATATATTGCTGATGCACTTGGATCTCAGACTCGTGAAATGACAGAAATTCCACGTGGAATGGGTCCTGTTATTGCGGGTAAAGCGCGCGTAACAGCACATGCATAACAACTAAACTGAGTAGGCAGAGGGAGAAATTCCTCTGCTTTTTCGATTTTAATGGACTTTTTTTGATATAATAGGAACACTAAACGAATTACGAAATTCAGGAGATAAAACTATGAGATGTCCAGCTTGCCAATTTAATGGAACGCGGGTCGTGGATTCACGACCGGTAGACGATAATAAAGCGATCCGCAGAAGAAGAGAATGTGAAGATTGTGGTTTTCGTTTTACTACTTTCGAAAAAGTAGAAGAAATGCCGTTGATCGTAGTGAAAAAAGGTGGGTCACGCGAAGAATTCAGCCACGAAAAAGTATTGAGAGGCCTGATTCGCGCATGTGAAAAACGCCCTGTAACGCTAGAATCTCTTGAAAATGTCGTATTCTCAATTGAGAAAGATTTACGCCGAATCGGCAATTCCGAAGTGAAGTCAGAGGATGTTGGCGAAATGGTCATGGATCGTCTGGCAACCATCGATGAAGTAGCATACGTGCGCTTTGCGTCCGTATATCGACAATTTAAAGACATTAATGTGTTTATAGATGAATTAAAAGACTTGTTGAAGAAAAGTCCAGAAGACAAAAAATAAGGGACAGGAGGACGATGTTGCGTGCAACTATTATTTAAAGAACTTCAGCCGGTAGATAGCTTCATCATCCAAATGCCCAATATACTGACGGACAAGGATCGCCAGCTTGTGACGATGTTGTATAAACCTATCATTGGTTCAGATGCGATGAGTTTGTATTGTACATTATGGGCCGAATCAGAGGGCGAAACAACTGAACAATTGACACACTATTATTTAATGGATGTGTTGAATATGTCATTAAAGAAAATATTTGATGCCCGTGTGTCACTCGAAGCCATTGGACTGATGAAAACGTGGAAAAAAGATGATGACGATAAACGTTTGTTCATCTACGAGGTAGTAGCACCCCTGGATGCAGCTTCGTTCTTCAGTGAACCGATTTTGGCCACTTCTTTATATAGCGTCATACACGAAAAAGCGTATATACGTATAAGAGAGCGCTTCGTTAAAAAGCAACCGATTTTAAACGGGTATGAGAATGTATCGCGTGACCTGCAGGACGTTTTTAAAAGCAACCATGATTACAATAAACTGGGGCATATATTTGAACCAAGACAAATTGAGCAAACTTCCGAACGGCCGAAGAAGATTCCTTTCTATTCGATGGATTTTGATTTTGATTTATTGAAATCAGGGTTATCTGAAGTCATGATTCCTTCCAGTGTATTAACTTTATCTGTAAAGGAATTGATTGCAAAAGTAGCTTTTCTATACTCGTTAAATGCAATCGATATGCAAAAAGTGTTGATGATGGCTATTGATGATCAAAATCGCATTACGGAAGAACGTTTGAAAAAAACAGCAGCTGATTATTACAAGCTCTCCATTTCTTCTAAACCTCCAAGGTTGATGCCTAAGGCTGGTATGCAGCGTGAAGTGGTTTCTAAGGAAGTGAAACTTTCCAAAGATCAATCACTTATTAAATATCTCGAAGAAACGCCACCACTGGAAGTGTTAAGAGATTTATCGAACGGTAAGGAGCCTTTGCCTGTAGAAGTTGATTTAGCCAATGAACTTATATTTAAATATGGTTTTCCACCCGCAGTCGTCAATGTCTTATTACAATTCGTTCTAATCCGGGCGAAAATGAAACTGAACAAAAATTATGTGCACAAAATTGCAGCGCACTGGCAACGTGAAAACATTTCGACGTGCGAACAGGCAATTGAAATTTCTCGAAAAGAACATGACCAGTATATGGATTGGCAAAATTCATCAAAGACAACTTCATACAAGCGAAAAAATGTGCGCGATGAAAAAGTGCCGGAATGGTTCTATAAAGCGAAAGAAAATCGTTCAACGAAAAAAACGGTTGAAAATGAAGTGACAGAAGATTGGGAAGCAAAAAAACAGCAATTGCTTGATAAACTCGGTGTAACAGAGGGGCAGGCGAAAACGAATGGAACCAATTAGTGAAACGTTAAAACGCGTCGTGAATGCACCTGAATTTTCGAAGCGTTATGAAAAAATGAAAAATGAAATTCTTGAAGATCGAGGAGTTCAAGCGTTTTTATCGGAGAATGCAGAGCTTGTCAACAAAGATATGGTAGATCGTGGACTCGGGAAATTATATGAATATACTTCTCAAAACCATGACTGTGAAACCTGTGAAAATGTGGCCAGCTGCCAGAATGTCATGAAAGGCTACGTGCCGAAATTGACAATAGTCCGCGGATCTATAGACCTTGATTACACAAGATGCAGACAAAAAACGATTGAAGATGAACGTCGTCAAGTGTCTGCAATGATATCGAGCATGCATATGCCAAAGGATGTATTGCAGGCAACACTTGCGACCGTTACATACGATCATAATACCCGTGTGAATCTAGGTACGGCAGCAAATGCATTTATGGAAGAAGTCAAAACGACAGGGAATTTACCTTCAAAAGGCTTTTATATCTTTGGCGAATTTGGCGTTGGTAAATCCTATGTATTAGGCGCACTGGCAAATGAACTGGCTGAACAGAAAATAAAAACAGTTCTTGTCTACGTGCCGGAATTTTTACGTGAAATGAAACACGCTATACAGGATCAGTCACTTCAGGAAAAAGT
>NZ_JBFUIO010000031.1:0-28980 GCF_056401835.1 Paenisporosarcina sp. P4_D4
GTTAATGCCTTTGCTTTATTAAATAAAAAAATACCGTCCACACACGTTTATGGTGTATGGACGGTATTTTATTTTGCGTATGAAGTAATAAGACTGACCATTTCATTCGGCGTTTTTGGAAATTCTGAACTTTCCATTACTTGTTGGATATGTTCTGTGCGTTCTTTAACATCTTCCAACGCAGCCATAAATGATGCTGGGGTTACTTCTTCTTCTTCAATTACAGATGCCCACCCATGTTTCTTAAATATCTGGGCATTTAAAAGTTGATCTCCACGACTTTGTAGTTTTGTTAACGGGATTAACAACATCGGTTTGCGCAAGGCTAAAAATTCAAAAATGGAATTTGACCCTGCTCGGGAGATAATAATATTAGCGGCATGCAACAAATCAGGCAATTCGTGTGTCACATATTCATATTGTTTATACCCTCTTATGTTGTTTAATGATTCATCCAATTTGCCTTTTCCACACAAGTGAATGACATCATATTTTTCAAGCAACTTAGGAAGATTACTTCGAATGGCATCATTCACTACTGCTGAGCCTTGACTCCCACCCATAATGAGTAGAACGGGTTTAAAACCTTCAAAACCACACAGTCGCATTCCCGTTTCTTTTCTCCCTTCAAACAATTCCGAGCGAATAATGGAGCCAGAACAACTGGACTTTTCTGATGGTAAGTGCTTTAACGTTTCCTGGAAGACTGTAAAAATATGATGGGCAAATGGCATCGCGATTTTATTTGCCAGTCCTGGAGTTACGTCAGATTCGTGAATTACAACTGGAATGTTAGCAATTTTACCTGCCATTACGACAGGAACGGATACAAATCCACCTTTTGAGAAAATTACGGAAGGTTTTACTTTTTTTAATATGAATAAAGCTTCCAGTAATCCTTTCATGACTCTTAGTGGATCCGTGAAGTTTTTGACGGAGGCATAACGTCTTAATTTGCCACTTGAAATGGCATGATACGTAATATGAGGAAAAGCATCGCGAATCAATTCCAATTCAATGCCATCTTTGGAACCGATGTAATGTATTTCAAATGATTGCTCTTCTAATGTCGGGATAATTGCCTGGTTCAATGAAACATGACCAGCAGTTCCCCCTCCGGTTAATACAATGGTTTTTTTCTTCATGTGTAAAGCTCCTATCTATTAAGCCACTCGATCGTTATAAAAATCATGAGGCAATTTGGCAAAATCAAGCTGCTCTTATAATCTACCCTTTACATAATATACACCATTTAAAGCTTTAACATGAACGTTATCTTCAAAACGATGGAATCCATTCACATATTGTAAAAGTGAATAATACGACTATTTCCATATCCACGAACCCTTAGAAAAATATGATATACTGGGGAAAATTTGTAGAAATTCAAGGTGATCACATATGTATGAAACTTCAAATCTAAAAGAAAAATGGTCACGGATGCTTAAAATTATTTTTCCGATTTTAGTGACACAAGTGGCATTATACTTAATTACTTTTTTTGATATTTTAATGTCAAGCAGGTATGGGAGTGAGGACTTGGCTGGAGTAGCGGTAGGCTCCTCATTATGGATACCTGTTTATACTGGACTGGCAGGTATATTATTGGCAATTACCCCTATTGTCGCTCAACTAGTTGGAGCGAAAAAAAAGGAAGAAGTCCGACTGGTTGTCCAACAAGGTTTATTTCTGTCTCTTGGGTTGTCCGTCCTTACCTTAATTGTCTTATTTTTTGTTTTAGAACCGATCTTGCAATCTATGACATTGGAGAACCGTGTAGAAGAAGTTGCCAGTTCGTTTATAAAAGCGATTAGCATCGGCATTATCCCATTATTTGCTTACAATGTTTTGCGTTCGTACATGGACGCGCTTGGAAAAACAAGAGTTTCCATGATTATCACCTTATTATCTGCACCTATAAACGTGTTTTTTAATTATTTATTGATTTTCGGAAATTTTGGCTTTCCGGAACTGGGAGGGGCCGGAGCTGGTTATGCTTCTGCAATTACCTACTGGCTCATTTTTCTTATAGCAGTTGGAGTGGTACATAAACAAAAACCTTTTCAGCAATATGAGCTTTTCAGAAATTGGCAACGTGTACAGTATTCAAAATGGCGCGATATCAGTAAAATTGGTGTTCCTATTGGTTTGTCAATCTTTGCGGAAACAAGTATCTTTTCTGCAGTTACGTTGATGATGAGTACGTATAGTACGGCAGTTATATCCGCCCATCAGATTGCTTTGAACTTTACCTCATTAATGTATATGGTTCCATTAAGCATTTCTATTGGTACTACTGTCCTGGTTGGATATGAAGTTGGAGCGAAGCGCTTTAAAGATGCAAAAATTTATAGCTGGTTAAGTGTTAGTACTGCAGTAATGTTCAGTTTCCTCTCAGCATGTATTTTGTTCTTTTTCAAGGAACAAATTGCCGAATTGTATACTACAGACGAAACGGTCATCCAATTAACCATACAATTCTTTATTTTTGCAGCACTATTTCAATTATCCGATGCGATACAAGCACCAGTGCAAGGAGCTTTGCGAGGTTATAAGGATGTAAATGTTACATTCATCATGGCCATTATTTCCTATTGGATCATTGGTTTGCCAGTAGGCTATCTCCTATCGAAGTTCACTGAATTCGGACCGTTTGGATATTGGATTGGTTTAATTGTTGGTTTATCTGCCGGTGCCATCACTTTATCCTTAAGACTCATCCGTATTCAGCGCAAAAAAGATGTCGCGTCCCTTTAGGACTGCGTCATCTTTTTTTTCGTATGAATAACCTTTATTATGGGTTGCACAAAAAGAACGGTTTTCAGAAATTCGAAAACGGTTCTTTTTTTGTCTCTGTTAAGTTTTATGGTTGATTTTTTTAAAAAGATTAAAGGGAATCTGCTTGCTTTCCGCGGACGAACAGGATGTTGGTCACGAAGGCGTTGTCGAAAAATGAGACCCACAAGTATGTGATTTTCATACTCGTTGGCTCATGCGGAACTTTCGGCTAGCGCAAATGTACGATTAACTACCATATCGTTTAACAGAGCCTATATTTTTAAGATTTCAGGAGTTCCCGATAGATTTTGAGATATTGCTGCGAAGATGATGACCAGCTAAAATCAAGATCCATTGCGTGCCCTACTAAGTTTCTCCATTTGTTAGGCTGGAAGCGGAAAAGTGCAACCGCTCGCTCAATCGTATATAGCAATTCGTGGGCATTATAATTAGCAAAGCTGAATCCATTTCCTTCTTCGGTTATTTCATTATAAGGAATAACGGTATCCTTCAGCCCACCTGTTTCTCGGACGAGCGGCAAGGTTCCATAGCGAAGTGCGAGCAACTGTCCTATGCCGCACGGCTCAAATTGGGATGGCATCAGAAAAAGATCGGAACCGGCATAAATTTTTCGTGCCAATGCTTCATCAAAATATAGGTTTGCTGAAACTTTATCGGGATAAACTTCTTCAAAATACCTGAATGACTCTTCATACTGCTGATCGCCAGTACCTAATAACACAATCTGGACATTCAAACCGATGATTTCATGGAAGACATGTAGAATCAGATCTATGCCTTTTTGATCAACTAGTCTGGTAACCATAGAAATTACTGGTATATCAGCGTTTATAGGAAGCCCGAGTGATTCCTGAAGGTGCTTTTTATTTACAGACTTCCCCTTATAATCGTCGAATGGAAGGAATAAATTTTCATCACGTTTAGGATCATAGGAGTCATTGTCAATTCCGTTCACGATTCCACGAATATCGGCGCCTCTCTTTCGTAAAAACCCATCAAGTCTTTCTCCATAAAAGGGAGACTGTATTTCGTATGCATAGGTTGAACTTACAGTAGTCAAGCGATCAGCAAAGGCCAGTCCTCCTTTAAGGTAACTGACATCCCCATAAAACTCTAAGCCATCCATGTGAAAATAAAGTTCGCTTAAATCCAGTAAATCGGAAAGCACTGATTTAGCATATACACCTTGGTAACGTAAATTATGAATGGTAAACACGGTTTTGATTTCCTGATAATATGGATTATTTTCATAATGGGCCTTTAAAAGAACAGGAATCAAGCCTGTTTGCCAATCATGGCAATGGATGATATCTGGTCGTTCCTCTAAGAATGGCAAAGCCTCCAGCACGGCTCGAGAAAAGAAGGCGAAACGCTCACCATCATCCCCAAAGCCATAACTGCCATGCCTTTTAAAATAATATTCGTTATCGAGAAAGTATACTGTTATCCCCTGATAATGCAGTTTTTCAATACAACAAAATTGACGTCTCCACCCTAAAGGCACTTCAATGCTTTTGATCCATTGCATTTGTTCTTGAAAATGTAACGGAAGATCGCCATACTTCGGTAATATAACACTGACGTTGGTTCCCTTTTCATGTAAAGATAGAGGCAAGGCGCCTATGACATCACCAAGTCCCCCGGTCTTAATAAATGGGACGCACTCTGAGGCTGCAAATAAAACATTCATGCTGGGTCCCTCCAGTTTAAACTACTTCTTCTTTTTTGATTACCGTCGGCTTATTTCTCGCTGTAATGATTTGATTCCTTGTTATGATTACTTGTTTATCAGTAATAACATTTTCGATATGGGCTCCGTCTTCAATCTCACCTCTTTGCATAATGATACTGTTTTTAACGACAGCACCTTTCCTTACTTTTACGCCACGGAAAATAATACTATTTTCGACGGTTCCTTCAATAATACATCCATTGGCAATTAAGGAATTAGAAACCTTTGAGGAATTTGCATATTCGGCAGGTGCTTCATGTTTAATTTTAGTGAAAACTTCCCATGAATCATAAAAATAGTTACGAAGAATTTCTGGGTTAAGAAATTCCATACTACTAGCATGGTATGTTTCTAAGGAGTGAATAAACGGCATATTACCAGTGAATTCATATCCTTGCACTTTAAGATTTATCAAATTTGCTTTTACAATATCTTTCAAAAAATCATATTCATCATACTCAATACAATTCTTAATTAAATCTATTAATAATTGCTTTTTAATCACATATGTTTCCAAACATATATGGTCACCTTTCTTAGGTGACGTATAAAGGTTTATATCACGGACTTCGCCGTTTGAATCTAGTGAACATTGATGATAAAGAGGTCTTTTCACTGACTCCCCATCATAATCCTTATACAGAACTGTAATATCAGCTTCATTACTTTCGTGTTCTTTAATCACTTCGTTAAAGTCTATTTTACAAATATGATGACCAGGAGCAATAATTACTGTATCTGCAGTTGCCCGTTGGAAAAATTCTAAATGATCGTAGAACTGCTGTAAATCTCCTTTAATTTTTTCATCGGGATGAATTGAAGGAAGAATGAATAAACCTTGTGAACGGTGATCAAGATCCCATTCCTTTCCAGAACCTAGATGATCCATCAACGATCGATATTTATCTTTTGTGAATATCGCAACCTTGCTGACGCTAACATTCATAAAGTTAGACATTGTGAAATCTATCATACGATAGCGTCCTCCAAATGGTACGGAAGCCAGACAACGATGCTGGGTCAGTTCTTTTAAAATAGGCCTTTCATTTACGAGATTAATTACACCTAATACATTCCTCATTTAAGGCTACCTCCTATTATAAAGATTGCAGCAAAGCACTTTCCGAAGAAATCCGCTGATTTTCACCAATTAAGGTAAGCCCTTGTTTAGAGTCAAAGACTATTGCTCCATCTTCGATAGTTGTACCGCTACCGATTATAGCCCTTTCGATTATTACATTTTTCCCGATTTTCACATTTGGCATTATTACGGAATCCTTTACGATAGAGCCGCTTCCAACTTGGACATTATAGGAAAGAACAGAATGATCGACCTTCCCAAATACCAAACACCCTTCATTGACTAATGATTGTGTCACATCAGCATCCTCAGATATATATTGTGGAGGGTGGTTGGCATTACCTGCATATATTTGCCAATTCGGGTCTCCTAGCTTGAATACAGATGGTTCTTCCAATAAATCCATATGCGCTTCCCACAGGCTTTCAATCGTACCGACATCTTTCCAATAGCCTTCAAATCGATACGCTTGTAAATTTGCTTCATCATTCAGCATCTTTGGAATAATGTCTTTTCCAAAGTCATTAGTCGAACTGCTATCCTGTTCGTCTTCTGTTAAATACTTTTTGAGATGATTCCAGTTAAAGAGATACACACCCATCGAAGCCAAATTACTTTTTGGATGTTTAGGTTTTTCATCAAATTCAATAATTTTATCAGTTTCGTTTGTATTCATTATGCCAAAGCGATTTGCTTCTTCCCAAGGTACCTCTATGACAGCAATGGTCGCATGTGCACCCTTATTAATATGATCTTCAAGCATTTTATTATAATCCATCTTGTAAATATGATCTCCTGAGATAACAAGTACATATTCCGGGTCATTATGATCAATAAAATGGAAATTTTGATATACAGCATTTGCAGTTCCTTTGTACCATACACCACCGTCTTTCCCCTGATAAGGTGGAAGTATAGAAACCCCGCCGTTATTACGGTCAAGATCCCACGGGCGGCCGTTACCAATATATGAATTCAAAATATGCGGACGATATTGGGTAAGTATGCCGACTGTATCAATACCTGAATGTGTACAGTTGCTTAAGGTAAAATCGATAATCCGGTATTTGCCTCCAAAGGGTACTGCGGGTTTAGCTAAGTCACTCGTCAATTCCCCGAGTCTTGAACCCTGACCACCTGCTAAAAGCATTGCAACCCATTTTTTAGATGCCATTTGTATTGAATCCCCTTTGCCTTGTTTTTGTTTCTTTCATGAATATAGCAATCCCTAGCGGCGGTACGGTTATTTCCAGGCTGCAGGGCTGATTATGAAGCGGGATCTTACTGGCATGCATCGGGGTGGAGTTCAGCTGTCCCGATCCGCCAAATGATGCGGCATCACTATTAAATGCTTCAAAATATTTCCCATTGGACGGAACCCCAATTTGATAGTTATGGTAAACATCGGCTGAAAAATTACAAACAACAATGCAATAATCCCCCTTCCGTTTTCCTTTTCTCATAAAAGTAATCACGCTTTGTTCTGCATTGTCTGCATCAATCCATTGAAAGCCAGCTTGCTCATGATCCAGACGCCATAGGGAATTGGTTTCCTGATAAAATTTATTTAATTCTTTATAGTATCGATAAAAAGTGGAGTGAGCGTCAAAATCTAAAAGCTTCCAATCCATTTCTTGTCGGTATTTCCATTCGTCAAACTGCCCAAATTCACTACCCATAAATAAAAGTTTTTTTCCTGGATGCGCGAATAAATAGCCAAATAAGAGGCGTAAATTTGCGAATTTTTGCCAATAGTCGCCTGGCATTTTATTTACTAATGACCTTTTTCCATGAACCATTTCATCATGTGAAAATGGAAGGACAAAATTTTCCGAAAATGCATAGAAAAATGAAAACGTTAAAAGGTGATGATGCTTTGGTCGTTCGTTTATATCAAGCTTCATATATTTAAGTAAGTCATTTGACCAGCCCATATTCCATTTATAATTGAATCCAAGACCGCCTGTACTAGTGGGACTCGTAACCAGCGGCCATTCGGTAGCTTCCTCTGCCATCATAAGGGCACCAGGATACTTCTGGAAAATAGTTTCATTTAACTTTTTCAAGAATTCGATTGCTTCAAGATTTTCTCCGCCACCATACTGATTCTTCAATTTTACAGGAAGTGGATTATCATGATTAAGATAAATCATTGACGAAACGGCATCAATCCGAAATCCATCAACATGATAGATATCCATCCAAAACATTGCGTTTGAGATTAGGAAGCTGATGACTTCGGGCTTGCTATAGTCAAAGCTATACGTTCCCCAGATTGGCCTCTCGGCGCGCATGGGATCTGCTGATTCGAAGAGAGGCGTTCCGTCGAACCTCCCAAGACCATGGCCATCCTTGCAAAAATGGGCAGGCACCCAATCAAGAATTACACCAAGGCCCTTCTGATGGCATTTGTCTATAAAATACATTAATTGCTCAGGTGTACCGTATCTGCTAGTTACTGAATAATATCCAGTTATCTGGTAACCCCATGAACCATCGTACGGATGCTCCATGACAGGCATCAACTCAATATGTGTAAAGCCATTATCAATTGCATAATCGACTAATTCGTCTGCAAGTTCTTGATAACTATAAAACTCACCATTTTCTTTTTGTTTCCATGAAGCCAAGTGAACTTCGTAAATCATCATCGGTTTGTTGTAAATATCTTTCTTTATTCGCTGTGTCATCCATTTTTGATCTTGCCATTCAAATGTAGTTAAATTGTAGATGATAGATGCTGTAGCAGGTCGCTGCTCCGAATAAAAGGCATACGGGTCTGCTTTTAATTCCTTCCGCCCATCCGGTCCTGTAACCTCATATTTATAAATGTCTCCATGTGCAAGCTCGGGAATAAATAGTACCCATATTCCAGAATTAGATAAACGGTCCATTCGGTTCTGGGTACCATTCCAATTATTAAAATTACCCACGACGGATACCTGCTTTGCATGTGGAGCCCAAACCGCAAAACGCACACCTTGAAAATCGTTCTCATGAATGATATGAGCGCCGAGCATTTTATAGCTTTCAAACAGTGTTCCTTCATGGAAAAGATATACATCAAAATCACTTGGGTATGGCCGGTTATTCAACTCAATAATTCCTTCCATTTCAACACCTCTTTCATCCTATGATTATTTCTATTTATTTACCATTTCTTCTCTTTAATTATTCGCCATCTATCAAAAAACACCTTTAAATTGTTTAGATTTTTGTAATAATTAAGAATTTTAGACAAAATAAAAAATCCTTCATGGATTGGAGGATTTTTTATAACATTCTATTTTCGTGAACTCTTCTTATATTCGGGTAGCTGTACATTAGTTATTAGCTGAGTTCCCACACACCATACTTTTTCAAATTTTGAGAATGACTGATGTCAAAAGTGGATAAAAAATATATTATTTCTGTTCCAAAAGAAACTTTAAGTTTAAACCTGTATGTTAATCTCAATCATTTCCTGTCAATTGTGAAGTAGGCATACTTATCATACGGTTTAAAAACAGATAGGAGAGGGAGACGGACCAAGCTAGTGGTGTGTTGCCATTTGGCACATTTTTCCCGCCAATATATAATTCAGGAACTGCCCAATTATTTGGTACGATTCGTTCCGTTTTATTTACATATTCATAAGCCTTATCATACATGCCCAGTTCAAAATAGCACAATCCTAGCCAAGGTAGTCCGAAGCACCATTCAGCTTCGCTTCCTTCGTTGTAATACTGATCGTTCTGATATCGAATACAGCCATATGTCCGCTCAAGGCGTTCGGAGACCAACTCGACTATCTTAAGCGCCGTTTTCCTTTCAACTATCCGATACGGATAGATAAGTGAAAGCAGCGATAAGTCTGTTTCTTTCGTTTCACTTTCCCGTGGTAAAAGAAACCGCAGCGTCTCCTCACCTTTTTGAATCAGTTCATCCTTAACATTAACGAGCATTTTCACCGCACGCAGGCCTGCCACGCATGCACCTACACTTGAAGCATGCAGTTCCATATTCTCTTCCCACATTCCATTATCCTTTGCCTGCCAGTATTGAAGACACTCTAGATAGTCAACAAGTTTCTGGACAATAGCGAGATCTTTGTCATCACGGATAACCTTTTGTCCGTGGCTCACACCCACCCCTACTCCCCATAAGAACGCTCCAATTGCATCATTCTGAGCATGCCCCCATTCTTG
Organism: Paenisporosarcina sp. P4_D4; assembly: GCF_056401835.1. NCBI lineage: Bacteria > Bacillati > Bacillota > Bacilli > Caryophanales > Caryophanaceae > Paenisporosarcina > Paenisporosarcina sp. P4_D4. The sequence goes on from NZ_JBFUIO010000031.1 coordinate 9,800, forward strand.
GCTCATTTCCTTTAATTCTGTGGAATACCGTGAGTGAATATATTCAAAAAGATAAACCGGTTTTTGTTCACGGTGAATGTCGATTTTCCATTCATAGGTTTTAAATAGATCAAATAATGCATGATATGCTTTTTCATACCGCTCAGATTGGCTTTGCAAAAAAGGCAACACCGTATATACGACATCACGTATCCAAACAAAATTGTAGTCCTTTGAAATACTGGCAGTGTAAGCACCGTTCGATAAGCGCATCCGATCTAAAACCTCAATTGCATTGTTGATTTTCATATATTAAAACCTCCTATTAAATTCTACCTTTATGGTGATTGTTCACCATTTGCGTTTATTCTAGACAAACTTTTCCACCCAATATATAAAAGCGTTTCCATTATGCATTTAATAAGCCCACAAAAGAAGTTTAAATATTTATATTTTATGTAGTAGAATGTTAATTGGATAAGCAAGCAGACCAAATTCATCGAATAAACCGACTCAAATTTAACGTACTCCTCCGGAATTTGGGACATGCGCAAATGTACGATAAACATCTAGAACGTTAAAGAAGACCAATTCAAAAAAGAGCAGAATCTGCTCCCTTTCCGTGGACGAACTGGCAATCCTTCTCGCTCGTCCCTCACTGTGGGGTCTTGCCTGCCCGTGATTCTGCCGGAGTGTCGCAGATTCCCTTTCAAGTTCCAAGAAACTTGTTTCATAAGCTATAGAAAAGCCCTGTTAAAGATTGCTTCTATTGATTAACGAGAGAGTGGATTTGCGCCTAGCGTAAATGTACGATAATCGGAAAGTAAGATTAGAGCCTAAAAAAATAGAACAAAAAAAGCCATCTCAATGTATTGAGATGGCTTTTTGTATTATTTTTGAATGAATTGTTGTGTCCAGTAATTACCGTTTGCATCGTATCCAATACCAATATGAGTATAAGTACCGTTCATGATATTTGCGCGATGTCCTGGTGATTCCATCCATCCTTTAACGACTTCAGCTGCCGTTTTTTGACCCATTGCGATATTTTCAGCAGCAGCCTTGTATTGAATGCCTTTAGCTTTCATTTGATCGAATGGGGATCCCATTGTTGGACTTGTATGTGAGAAATAGTTATTCTTGCTCATATCTGCTGATTTTGCACGAGCAGAGTCCATCAAAGCAGCATCAGTTGCTAGTGGTTTCAATCCTTCTTTTGCACGTTCTTGATTCGTCAATGTAAGAACTTGTTGTTCAATTGAAGAAACATTACCTGATGCTTGTGCTGCAGGAGCTGCCGGAGCTGCCGGTTTTTCAGCAGTTTGTGTATTTGTTGCTGGCTTTTGAGCCACCGGTTTTGCAGCAGGTGCTGCAGGTGTTGCTTTTTGTGCAGCAGGCTTAGCTGTTTCAGCTGGTTTTTGTGCAACTGGGTTTTCTTGAGTAGTTTTAAACCCTGCAGCATATAGCTGCGTATAAAGTTGATCTAACAACTGTTTTTCTATATTTGAAGACTCCACCGGTTTTGCTAGAGTACGTGCGGACCAGTTATTAGTATTCTGAGTCTGACACGTGGGGTTATTTGATGAAAATGAAGCTTCTGCGGTCGTACCTTGACTGAATGAGAACACCATAGCTCCCATTGTTAAACCTAGTAACATTTTTTTCATTTGTTATTCCCTCCTCTGCCACCTAGTCTATCGGCTAAATCTATGAAAAAAATACCCATTCATTTCCACTGTTTCCATCAGAAATGAAAATGTACTCTCATAGTGGTTTACACGACATTAAAATTGCGTGGTCTTAGGATAATTACCATATCTTTCATTAAATTAGCTATTGACGGGCTGATAAACAGCCTCATAAACCTTCTTTAACCTCTCTTTTTATACAGGAAAGATGCTACTTCTATCGATTCTATCAAAAGTAATATGTAATTATACAACTGTGCTTGGGTGAGTGAGCTCTTCTGATAATTGATTCATTTTCAATCAACTTAGTTCCTTGACGATATGGGAACAATGATTGAAAAGCTTGTATCATTTCATTCATGGCCGATCACACACTTCCTGGAACTTGCCATTGCACAATTTGTTCTCCAATTTGCTCTTTACATGCCGCAAGAAAGAGTAGGGTCAAAGGTAGTTTGACCCTATTCTTTGCGACGAGTAACCACAGGAGCAACCTTTTAGGCGACGAGTAACCGCAGGAGAAGCACTTTGGAAGCGTGAGGTCCACAACTATATGATTTTCATACTTGTTGGCTCATGAGGAATGTGATGCTAGCGCAAATGTACGATAAAAAGTAGTAAAGTTTAATAGAGCCTTTAAAAATGTAAATAGCACAAAAAAGCCATCTCAACGAATTGAGATGGCTTTGTGTATTATTTTTGAATGAATTGTTGTGTCCAGTAATTACCGTTTGCATTGTATCCAATACCAATATGAGTATAAGTACCATTCATGATATTTGCGCGATGTCCTGGTGATTCCATCCATCCTTTAACGACTTCAGCAGCCGTTCTTTGACCCATTGCGATATTTTCAGCAGCAGCCTTGTATTGAATGCCTTTAGCTTTCATTTGATCGAATGGAGATCCCATTGTTGGACTTGTATGAGAGAAATAGTTATTCTTGCTCATATCTGCTGATTTTGCACGAGCAGTGTCCATCAAAGCAGCATCAGTAGCAAGGGGTTTTAATCCGCCTTTAGCACGCTCTTGATTCGTCAATGTAAGAACTTGTTGTTCAATTGACGAAATATTACCTGATGAAGGTGGTGTTGTTGGGGCCGTCGGTTTTACTGGGACAGCCGGTTTTGCTGGGACAGCTGGTTTTGCTGGGACTGCCGGTTTTGCTGGGACAGCTGGTTTTGCTGGGACAGCTGGTTTTGCTGGAATAGCTGGTTTTGCTGGAATAGCTGGTTTTGCTGGGACAGCTGGTTTTGCTGGGACAGCTGGTTTTTGTATTGGAGCTTTAAACCCTGCAGCAAATAGCTGTGCATAAAGTTGATCTATCAATTGTTTTTCCATGGCTGAGTTCGCCACCGGTTTTACTAGAGTACGTGTTGACCAGTCATAACTTGTATTAGTTAGACACGTGGGTTGATTTGATGAAAATGAAGCTTCTGCGGTCGTACCTTGACTGAATGAGAACACCATAGCTCCCATTGTTAAACCTAGTAACATTTTTTTCATTTGTTATTCCCTCCTCTGCCAACTAGTCTATCGGCTAAATCTACGAAAAAAATACCCATTCATTTCCACTGTTGCCAGCAGAAATGAAAAGGTACTCTTCAAGCGGTTTACACGACATCAATATTGCGTGGTTTTAGGGAAATTACCATATCTTTCATTAAATTAGCTATTGACGGACTGATAAACAGCCTCATAAACCTTCTTTAGCCCCTCTTTTTCTACAGAGATGAGGCTACTTCTATCGATTCTATCAAAAGCAATTTGTAATTTTACATCAGCGCTTTTCCTAACACGTGGGTGGGTAAGCTCATCTAATAATTCGATTCTTATGCTGTCTGATAATTGATCCATGGTTTCAATCAACTTAGTTCCTTGACGATATGGGAACAATGATTGATAAGCTAGTATCGTTTCATTCATGACTTAATCACTCGCTTCCTGGAACTTGCAGTTGTGCAATTTGTTCACCAATGACTATAATTGCCGGCTCCATTTTCACATACTCAGGCAACCACTGCACCATTCCATACGAATATTGGAATAGCATAGGGTTTTTCATGCCAATGATAGGAACGTAACCTTTCATGCGATATACGGAAGATGGCAATGTACGTAACCAATCTTCAAACTCTTCTTTATCAATCGATTGTTTAAATGTAACTAGTCTTGTGGACAAGGCAAGTTCTTCACCGATACGGGTTTGATTAACATCTGTCTTTTGCACAGTGCCTTTCAATCTTTCTAACATGGCAAACGGACATTTTCCGTGAGATGTTTGAATAATTGTCGCAGAAGGATTGAAACTTTGTAATTCATATGTAATTTTCGCCTGTTGTGCATCAGACAGCAAATCCATTTTATTGGCTAACAATAAGTGCGCATGACGAATTTGTTCCAAAAAGAGAGAACGAATTTGTGGACGTAATGCTTGACGATCTAACCAAAGCAAGCTGTCAACCACTGTCACGATTCCTTTAACATTTAATTGTTTCGCAAATAATGGTGAATAGACAGCATCCAGCGCTTCAACAGGATGTGCTGCACCGGTTGTTTCAATAATCAGTACATCGAATGCTTCGCCTGCCAACAATGTTTGTAATTGAGCCTCTGTCTGTTCAGAGCCGGTACAGCAGATGCATCCTTCCAACATTTCCTTCAATGGAATGTCTTCATCTACTGACTGAGAATCAAATGGAAGTTTTCCTAGTTCATTCATCAATATCGCGGGTTTTAATCCTTTTTCTTTCAACTGTCGAATCGTATCTGTTAATAATGAGGTTTTTCCGCTTCCCAAAAAACCGCTGAATAAATAAACGTCTTTCATCGTGTACGCCCTTTCTGGTGAAAAAAGCTGGCCTCAAGTTGCAGGCCAGCTTTTGTTTATTTTGCTAGTTCTTCTAATACCAAATCTTTTGCTTTCAAAAGTTGTGGATCATCCTTTTTGATTTTCACACGTAAACGGTCCATTAAGGCAAACGTCGAATCACCCGTCAAGACGCCCGTTTCTTCAAGTTTTGCTTCTTTTTGAACTTGTTTCACAGCAGCTTCCGTTTGATCATCAAACAGTCCATCCACTTTTCCTGTATCAATGCCAATTGCAGTAAGCATTTCTTCTGCAGCTTTCACTTGATCAGATAAAACGCCATTTTTCATTTCGATAGACGCATCCAAATACGCAAGCTGCGTATAAGGTGGATATTCTACTTTCACGTCAGGGGCAATCCCTTTTTCGTGAATCCAATTGCCTTCAGGAGTTAACCATTTCGCAGTTGTGAATTTCATATTAGATCCATCTTTTAATTCATTTGCTGTTTGTACCGTTCCTTTACCGAATGAATTTAAGCCTACCAATTTTGTACCGGCCGATTCACTCATTGCAGCTGCAAGAATTTCTGAAGCAGAAGCACTACCTTCATCTATTAATAAAGAAACAGGTACTTTAACTTTCGTTCCATTCGTTGCATAGTAAATTTCTGCTTCCTTCCCTTTTTCCTGGGTCTGGAATAAAGGTTTGCCATCATCAACAAACAAATTGGAGATATCAATAGCTGAAGTCAACAAGCCACCTGGATTTTGGCGGACGTCCAGCACTAATGCTTTCATTCCCTTTTCCTCCATATCAGTTATGGCTGCAAGCAGTTCATCATACGTATTGGTTGAGAAACTTGTAATTTGAATGTGTGCAACTTTACCTTCCAATAGCTCTGCATAAACAGTTTCAATCGGAATTTCGTCACGCACAATTTCAATTTCAAGCGGTTCTTTCATTTCACCACGTTGAATAGTCAACGAAACGGATGTGCCTTTTTCTCCACGAATCAGCAATACGGCTTCTGAAGCACTCATACCGTGAATGTTTTTCCCATCAACTGCAATGATTTTGTCATTTGGCAAAATCCCTGCTTTTTCAGCTGGTGAATTTTTAATGGGTGACACTACAGAGATAACTCCATTGCGTTCTTGTATTTCAGCACCGATTCCCTGGAAACTTGAAGAAATACTTTCTTCGAATTGAGCAGCCTCTTCTTGGTTCATATAATCGGAGTAAGGATCCCCCAGGGCTTCAATCATTCCATTGATTGCTCCGTTGACAATAGCGTCTTGGTCAATATCAGCGTAGTAGCCAGCCTTCAATTCATCATACGCCTGGTATAACTTTGTAAACTCTCTTCTTTCAGGAGCTCCGACTTCGACTACCTTCTCATCGCCAAATGTTAAAGCAAAAATCGTTAATCCTGCTGTACTCAAAATTAATGTGAAAATCAGCATGATGAAAAAGAAAGGTTTCAAGCGTATATACTTTCCTGCTGGTCCATCATGTTGTACATGTTCCGGTTGTTCAGGTTGTCCTTCTGTTTGTTCCGTATTGTTTTTCATTTCATCCAAGTCATTCACCACTTTCAAATCGAAACCATTAAAATACATGCTTCAATAGTTATGTATAGTTTATCAGTTACTTCAAGTAAACGGAAAGAAAAAGGCTGCCAAAAAATGATATGACAGCCTTTTAAAATATTCTAATTAATCTTGAATTGCAGCATCCAATGCTACTTCAATCATGTCGTTAAATGTCAATTGACGTTCTTCAGAAGATGTTACTTCCCCTGTTAACAAGTGATCACTTACTGTTAGGATTGCAAGAGCTTGACGGCCAAATTTAGCTGCTAATGTATACAGAGCAGCTGACTCCATTTCAAGTGCCAAAATTCCATATTGAGCCCATTTTTCATGCTCAGCATGCTCGTTGTAGAATACATCCTCAGTGAATACATTACCTACTTTTAGATTCAAGCCTTTTTCTTTACCAGCATTGTAAGCTTTTAATAGTAAATCGAAATCTGCTGTCGGTGCAAAGGTAACGCCGTTGAAAATGATATCGTTCATTTTGGAATCCGTTGAAGCACTTTGTGCAATGATTACATCACGGAGTTTAACGTCTTGGTGAATTGAACCACAAGTCCCTACACGAATTAATTTTTGAACATCATATTCAGCCATTAATTCTGTAACGTAAATCGAAATTGAAGGTACGCCCATTCCTGTTCCTTGTACAGAAATACGTTTCCCTTTGTAAGTTCCAGTGTATCCGAACATATTACGTACTTCATTGTACTGAACAACGTCTTCCAAAAACGTTTCTGCAATGTATTTAGCACGTAGTGGATCTCCCGGTAATAAAATCGTATCAGCGATATCGCCTTTTTTAGCATTAATATGAACACTCATCTTTGTAACCTCACTTTATAAACATTTCCGTACTATCATACTGTTTTTTGTGTCGATATGCAAACTGTGTTAAACGTAACGAGCAATTTCCTGATTTAATCGGGACTCAAGAGATGATAAATCAGTTTTTGACAAAGTCATACGGATATATGACTCATCCATATTCAGTGCTTCCGAGAACAAGCTACCCAAGCCTCGCACTTTACGATCGACTTGGATAAGTAATTCAACCTGATCCAATCCTTTTGGAATAAACGTAAGTTCAATTTCATCAAATTTCCCTCTAAATGGTCCAGATGCTGCAAAAAACTCGAATTCCTGAACGAAAGGAGTAATACCTCTGTATGCACGCGGTGCTTCTTCACAATCCACTTTACGTAATTTAAGACCTAAATTTTGAGCAGCAGTCAACCCAGCCTGTACAAAAGCATTCGGTCGGATTTCAATCAAATCTTTATCTCCAGGATCCACTGCATTTTTAATGTCAAGACCGGTTTGTAACCAAACTCTCGTTCTTCCCATGGTGACTGGAGTAATGAGCGGAAGATTGAATGAAAATGGAAATGCCTTTTTCTCTCCTTTTTCAATCGTGAATGGTTCGTTTAATTTGTGAGAATAAATTGCGACTGAATCTGTGTATTTATTGTCGTTCGATTCGCGTTCGTACGTGGTATAAACTTTAATATAAATACTATCCACGTTTTGAGATATGTTTCCCCCAACCACTTCAGTGACTCCTGAGATCAATTCACCTGCAACAAAAGCAGAATCGTTCAGTTTTGTATCTACTCTTGCATTACCCACACCTACAGATGCTAATACTTTATTGAAAATCGACATATACATTCCTCCTAATTAGTTTCTATACATATTTACGATTGAGAAAGGACATTTGTTTCATATAACGACCAAATTTCATCAAAAATACTTGCGCTCATATCGGGGTGCGCCAATTCTTCAATGTAACGGGAAATTTCTTCAAAATCGGAAGATTGCTTTGGGAAAGGCAAATCCTGAAACATAACTTCCGCAAACATAGCCTTAAGATCCGATTTTGGTCCTCCTCTGAAAGTCAGGGTGTATTTATAGAATGTATGATTCATATTAACCTCCAAAGAAAGTGTTCTTATATTCTATATATACAGGTTTTCCAACATAAAGTAAAAGTCTAAGCAGAGGAAAAAGCTAAACTCTTAGTTATTCGAGTTTAGCTTTTTCTTTAAAAGTAACTTAAATATTCACTGTATCCTTCTTCTTGCAACTTCTCTTTCGGAATGAATTTCAATGCCGCTGAATTAATGCAATAACGTAAACCTTCAGGACCTGGCCCATCCGGAAAAACGTGCCCTAAATGCGAATTGGCTGTTTTACTTCTTACTTCAGTCCTGGTCATGCCGTGAGAAACATCTGTATGTTCTGTTACTTCCGGACCATCGATAGGCTTAGTGAAACTTGGCCATCCGCAGCCAGCATCATATTTATCTTTTGAACTGAACAAGGGTATTCCGGAAACAATATCAACATAAATACCTTCATTAAAATGTTGATCAAATTCATTGCGATGTGGCGGCTCTGTTCCATTTTCTTGAGTTACGTGATATTGCATAGGTGTCAGTTTATTTTTTAAATCTTCTTTAGTCATTTTTGATCACCCCACATTTTTTGTTTAAATCCTGCTCTTCCGGATCCTACCTGATAACGTTCGTAGTGTGTTGGATTTTTTTTATAGTAGTCCTGATGATACTGTTCTGCTGGATAAAATGCTTTCACTTCCACAATTGGGGTGACAATTGGATGCGAGAATTTTCCGCTGTCTTGTAATTCTTGTTTGGATTTTTCAGCAATCTGTCTTTGTTCTTCACTATGGTAAAAAATTGCGGTCTCATAAGAAGATCCGCGATCAAAAAATTGACCCCCAGGATCTGTCGGATCAATTTGCATCCAAAACAGTTCAACAAGTTGTTCGTAAGGAAACACATTTGAATCAAAGGTAATCTGTACAGCTTCTTTATGTCCAGTAGAATTCGTGCATACTTGTTCGTACGTCGGATTCTCTACATCTCCACCTGTATATCCTGAAATAACTGAATGGATGCCTTCATACGAGTCAAATGGCTTCACCATGCACCAGAAACATCCACCTGCAAATGTTGCTTTTTCAATGGTCATGAGTAGACCTCCTTTAGTTACTCGGAACAAGTATCTCGAGAGTGATTTCATCTTTTTGTAGATTAAATTCTTTTGCTTTAACTTTCACATTGGATTTCATCGGAATACGGGATAGATCGATATACACATCTTCTTCATCCGGTCGTACAATCATCCATTCAGGCAAAGTTACGGAATCCTTCAGTAAGTTTAACACGTATTTTGGATCAAGCTCTAATGGACCGACTTCTACTCCTGTTTGAACCAGTCTCAAGTTGCCATTCGGCTCGACCAGCGGATCAAATTTCATGATGACGGGAAGTTTGGTTGAAAAAATAGTAAGTTCAGTAGACAGGAGTATTTGATCCTCCACACTTAGAACGACTGGCATCGGCTTTATATTTATCGCTTCACTTATGTACGAATTAGCAATGCCTTCAAAATCTTCTTTGGTGGTCTTTAGCGTCAACACATTTCCATCGGAAGTTGCCTGTGGTTCAGGAATAATCGTTTTTTCAGAAGGTGAAGTCATCCAAATAACAAAAACAACTACAGAAGTAATTATTAGTGCAATTAATAGTAAAAAAGCAACTTTCCATCCATTCATTAATATGTCAACTCCTTAAAAATCCTTTTCCCCTTTTGCTAAGTGTTTTAAACCGCAAGATTCAAGGGATTCCAGTATGCGGTCTTTCATTTGTTCATAGCCTTTACTATTTGGATGAAAAAAATCCGTATGATAAACCATGTTTTCGTTCGAGTTGAATAAATCGCTTACAGGTACAAAACAAGCATTTACGTCGGTGTAAGAAGTGTTAAGAATTGCTTCGTTCCAATTCATCATGATTTGATCAAACTCATTTTTTTCATTTGTCACAACCGTAAACGGATTGTATAAGCCAACCATGAGAATGGGTGAATTCGGATTGGTTTTTCTGATTTCCATGAGAATTTCCGAATAGCGCTCAGAGAATTTCACTAACTCTTTCTGAAAAGCAGCAATTCGCAATTGAAATAAATCTTGCTTGACGATGCGCATGATGTCGTTTCCACCGATTGTCACAATAATTAAATCAGCTTCCTGAATGGGTTCGTTAATGTCACCAGATTTCAGTTGCTTCAATAATTGGTCACTTCGCTTTCCCCTCTTCGCTTCGTTCCTTAAGTCAACTTCACGGATTCCTTGAAAATTTTCCATTTCAGACGCCAGGCGTCCCAAATACCCTCCCATTTTCCGTTCATCCCCTACTCCTTGTGTTAAAGAATCACCTAAACCAACTAGCATGATATCATCTGGAAAAAACGTTTCACTTATAAAGAAATCTTTCATTGCAAATGGTTGTCTTGATGAAAAATCAGGGCTGCTTATTTGGCCAAATTGACATCCTGTCAAGATGAATACGCTCACCAAGATGACAAGTATCAATCGTTTTATCATTTTCCCTCTCCCTCTCATTAGAAAAGCAGGGATCTCTCCCTGCTCGTTTCCTTCTTTATTCGACGGTGTACATAAAACCAATAGCGCCAATACCAGTATGGGTACTAACAATTGGCGTCGTATATCCTATTGAAACATCATGAAAACTGGATTCCTCAATTAATTTTTTCAATGGATCTGCCATCGCAAAGCCGTTAGCTTGGGAGATGCCCACAGCTTTCACTTTTTTACCTTTAGTGTCTTCTAAAAACTGTTTATATAAATATTGAACCACTTGTTTATGGCTTCTTGCTTTATGGACGGGAGTGTATTCTCCTCCTTCTAGCGAGGCAATTGGCTTAATTGACAACAATGAGCCTACTAATGCTTTCCCTTTGCCAATACGGCCACCTTTAACCAAATTTTCCAACGTATCAACAACAACAAAAAGATTTGTGTTCTCACGCATGATGTCCAGCTTCTTTACAATTTCTTCAACTGTCGCACCTTGTTGTGCCAATTGTGCTGCTTCTAAAACTTGAAATGATAAAGCATATGAAATAAATCGTGAGTCAATCACTGTTACGTCAGAATTGGTCATTTCAGCAGCTGCTTGTGCAGATTTAACCGTTCCACTCATACCACCAGTCATGTGTATGGAAATGATTTGATCCCCATTCTTCCCTAACTCATCGTAGAGTTCCTGGAATACGCCAACTGCCGGCTGTGAACTTTTTGGCAGTTCCTTTGATGTCTTCATCATTTCCAAAAACGAATCTCCCTGGATGTCCACTCTATCAATGTATGTCTTTCCATCGATGTGTATCGTTAAGGGTACAACATGGATTGAATGCTGAGTAATTTGTTCATTCGTTAAATCTGCTGTTGAATCGGTTACGATATGTATTTTCGCCAATCCGGTCACACCTTTCTCTTCATATAGTTATTATAAAAAAGATTTGAAGGAAATGTAAACTATTAGAGCTGTCCAATATGAGCCATGTACTAACAAAGCAGATGATTAGGTATCAGCATCAAATTTTTGAGTGTTGTAACAGCTCTACTTCATTTGAAATTTTTTGTTGAACAAGATCAATCAATTCTTTTAATGACAGAGTTTGAATTGTTTCAATCGAAATAGGTGCTATAACGCGAATGTTTACATGGGCCGGTTTTATTTTATTTTTGTTCTTTTCCATAATTTCTGACGTACCTGTAATGGCAATCGGTACAATCGTGACATGAGCTTCTTTTGCGATTCTGGCAAAACCAGACTTGAATTCCCGAACTGATTTTCCTTTACTACGGGTACCTTCAGGGAAAATAATCATGGAATGCCCATTTTTCAATGTTTCGATCATATCCGTAATTGACTGCATGGCACTTCTTCGATTAGAACGGTCAATGAACACGCAATTCATTGCTTCCATCCAGTCTTTAATAATAGGTAGTTTCTTCACTTCTATTTTTGACATAAAAGCAAATGGCTTAGGAATATGGGCAATGAGCGATGGAATATCGAAATTGCCTTCATGATTACTGACAAAGAGGACCGGACCTTCTGGTATGAGCTCCAACCCTTTTACATCGAAGGTGCTTTTCGTCCGCTTTAAAATACCGTCAGCCCATTTCTTAGGCTGACGGTGTACAAGTACATCATAATCTTCTGTTGACAAAAGATGGCGTTGATTTTGCACTTTACGTAAATCTTTCAAACTAAAGGGCAAATAACCAAATAAAAATGAAAAAGTCCGTACAGAATTAAACAAGCTCCTGCACCATGTTTTTCTTTTTATAAATCATGTATTGGTATTGTAACCCGCTATCTGTTGTAATGGTTTCTGAAGTGGAAGCAACATCCCAGCCGTCTTCATAAGGTGGGAAAAACGTATCTCCTTCAAACTCATTCTGAATAAGCGTGACATAAATCAAGTCTGAATATGGTAGAACTTCTTTAAAAATTTGCTCCCCACCAATGATCATGACTTCTTCATGATGCTTTCTTGCAATCTCAATCGCTTCTTCAATCGAATGGACAATTGTTACTCCTTCCGGATTATAAGAAGTATTCCGTGTAATCACTATGTTCAAACGGCCAGGCAAAGGACGTCCAATGGATTCAAACGTATTGCGTCCCATCACAATGGCCTTCCCCATCGTTTTTTCCTTAAAATAAGCCAGTTCATTTGGAATATGCCATGGCATTTTATTGTCTTTGCCAATTACGCGATTCATATCATGTGCAACGATTAATGAAATCATAAAACTCCTTCTCTCTACACCGCAATCGGTGCTTTAATTCGTGGATGTGGATTGTATCCTTCTACTGAAATATCCGAGGTTTCAAAATCAAATATGGACGTCTTATCACTTGAAATCGACAATGTGGGCAAATCACGAGGCTCCCTCGCAAGTTGTTCGTTCACTTGATCCATATGATTTGAATAAATGTGCGCATCGCCTAGTGTATGGACAAATTCGCCGACTTCCAGATTGCATTCCCTTGCAATCAAATGGGTCAATAAAGCGTAAGAAGCAATGTTAAAAGGTACACCCAAGAAAACATCAGCACTTCGCTGATACAATTGACATGACAACTTGTTGTCGGCAACATAAAACTGGAAAAATGTATGACACGGAGGCAAGGCCATTTGATCTACTTCAGATGGATTCCATGCAGTGACAATATGTCGTCTCGAATCTGGATTGTTTTTTAGTGACGTGATGAGATTCTTCAACTGATCAATTGATGTCCCATCAGCCGATGGCCATGAACGCCATTGACGGCCATACACAGGACCAAGATCCCCATAGTTTTTCGCAAACTCATCATCGGACAGAATTCTCTCCCTGAAAATAACCATTTGCTCATCTACAATTTGTTGAAATGCTTCATCTTGTGCTGCACGCAAACCAAAGTCCGTCATATCCGGACCATTATAGTCTTCGCTATTTACCCATTTTTCAAAAGCCCATTCATCCCAAATATGGTTGTTTTCAGCGATTAACGTTTTTACATTGGTATCCCCTTTTAAAAACCAAAGCAATTCAGAAACAATCAATCTCATTGCTGTCCGTTTCGTTGTCATTAAAGGAAATCCTTTCGTTAAATCGAAACGCATTTGATAGCCGAAAATACTTTTTGTACCGGTTCCCGTACGGTCATCTTTTACTGCACCATTAGCCAGAATTGTTTTACAAAGTTGCAAATACTGATCCATATATATAACCTCCAGAAATTTAGATGTGAAAAAACCTTTTTCAGCGACATGCATTGAAAAAGGTCTTATGCATTATGATAACCACTTTGGTGGCATGTTTTTCGACCAATAAATATCACCTAACATGTAGTGTTTGGCGAATTCATCTGACGATGTATGGTAATGAAAATTAAAATAATAACCGTCTTGAGGTCGGTTCTCCGTTCTTACATGAAAACGGATTACATCGGATTTCGTTGTTGTATCAAAAATGTGGAAAATCTTTTCACTGTGATCCCCGGATGGGTTTTCACTGATTGCCAATGAGTTGAGTGTTTTGTTGTCCATTTCAAATAAAGTCATTTCAATCGCTTCTTGAATTTTCGGGAAGATGACTTCGTCAAATTCATTGGTGATAACGGGACCAATACGTGAGCCGAACTTAACTAATGATTGCTCTTTTGCTTGAACAATGGCATCTCCAAGAAAAGTAGATGGTGCTTCTTCAGACCATTCCACAGCATATGTAGGTTGCGTATTGTGGGAAGAAATCGATTTTTGGTTCGCTTTTTCATCCAGTAAGTTTTCCCAAATTACATGGTTAGGCGATATTACACCAAATGTCAGAAGTGCAACTGCAATTACTAACGTTTTCTGAATCCAATTTTTCATCCATTATCACCTTCAAGTTTGTACAATTTTTAACAAGATTCTATAAGTTATACGAATTGAATCACGAAAAGGTTTCATCTTTCTATAATTCATTGTACAATAAAAATGTAGAAATCGCTTCGTTTTTTAAGTAGGAGGAATTATTATGGACATGCATACAGTGATTGGAATTGGAATGTTACTTTTGCTCGCGTACTTGACTTCTTTAAACTTTACAGACTGAACATGAAAAGCTGCAACTCATTCATTGAGTTGCAGCTTTTTCTATGAATCCATAATGAAATTTTGTATTTGGCCGTTTGATTTGTTCAAAACCAAACTGTTCGAACCAAGGTGAGCCAAAATGCGCCTTTAACACTACTCGCTTTTTAGCAACGCGTTTTGCTTCCTCTACCCATTCTTCGTTTAAAGCATCCTGAATCCCCAATGCCCGCAATGGACTTATATTTACTGACTCCGTAATAGAAGTTTCAAACATAGGGTCCATATAAATGACATCAACAGATTTGTCTGCTAGCTGCTTCAAATAAGTAACAGCATCAGAAGAAATCACTTGAATGCGATTCATGAGGCTTTGATATTCCGTATGATCAGTTCGCCCTCCATGAAAAGCTTCATGTAAAATAAACGCAAGCACAGGATTAGCTTCGCAGCCATGAATGGTGCCAGTCTCTCCTACTGCATATGCGGCCAACAAACTGTCCGATGCATAACCAAGTGTACAATCCAGGAAAGAATCCCCGGTTTGCAGTTGACATACATCCAGCAAAGGATCATGTTCTCCTCTTGCCACTCGTTTCAATCGGAACATTGCGGAGCTTGGATGATAAAAGAACGGTTCTTTTGAGTTTAACGCATGATACTCCCAGCGACTTTTAGCCGCCACGAGCACATTACTTTGATAATGTTGCTGTAATTGAGTGACAGTTCTTTTCTGACGGTCGATATAAGACAATCCCAATTTGCTGGCAGCATTTTTCGCGAACTGTATCGTCAAATCGGTTGGCCTGCCAGCAGTAGTTACAATCGTTTTCACGCAGATGTAACTTGGTTCAATACTTGAACTAAATGATCTTTGATTTGTTCCATCGGAAACCCTTCAATTTGTTCACGCGGAATGAAGTAAGCTAGTTGACCATCTTTCACAACTGCAATTGAAGGTGAACTTGGTGGCACTTCTTCAAAGTAAGCGCGCATTTGATAAGTCGCTTCCTGGTCCTGTCCTGCAAAAACAGTTACCAAATGTTCAGGCTTATTTTCCACTTCTGTTAATGCCTCAGAGACTGCCGGACGTGCCAATCCAGCTGCACAACCACAAACTGAATTAATTACCACTAAAGATGTTCCCTTAGCCTCCGCCATATGTTCATTCACCATATCGGCAGTTGTCAATTCCTTGAAGCCAACATTCACTAGTTCTGCTCTCATGGGTTTAACTACTTCTTTCATGTACTCATCGTATGCATTCATATATTTCGCCTCTTTCGGTTTCAATTGCTTTATTTGACGTAATCTTTTTCATTCTTTATCATAACGTGTATTTCGAATGATTTCACTTATTCTAGATGTTTTAATAGAAATGGTAATGAGAATTGCAAAAATGTTAGCAAATGTGATACGAATCACTAATGCTAACATTTTTCCAAAAAATTTCACTTAAAAACTACTGATTTCTCGCTTCCGTCATTTGTTTCCAAACAGAGCCTTTTGCTTCTTCGCCTTGCTCGATGCGGGCAATGGCCATATTGACTTGGAGCTTCACTTCAAATTCAGTATCTTCTTTCGCCTGATGAAGGGCTGGTAAAGAATTTTCAGTTCCTGTCTCATATAAGAACATTGCCGCGCGCCAGCGTACGAGTTTATTTTTATCAGCTAAAGCATGTTGCATCGCTTTTTCAAATTGTGGGAAGCCAAGATCGCTCATGCAATCTCCTGCTGTCCGTCTAACTGATGGACTTTTATCCTGTAACGCCTTTTCCATATAAGGAATGACTTCTTCGTTATCAATCATACCTAGATAAACGGTAGCCACTCGGCGAATTGACATTTGTTCATCTTCCAATGCTTTGGCCAGTAGTGGCAAATCGTCGACTGATGGGTCTGCCATTTGATCAAGCAATTGGAATCGTTCTTCCCATGCATCTACTTGGAATTCTTCGAGACTTACTTTGCGACCACGAACAATCGTTTCATTTTTTGGACTCTTCGTTGCTTCAACCAACATACTCAGACGAGAATCAGGATAGGTAGCTTCGATTTCTTCTTTGATCTGTTCGGCAATTTCTTTTTTCTCACCGTAACGGACTCCGAAATCTGCCCATTTGCGCTGCAATATATAGTTTTCATCCTGATCATGCATGCTTGCATTCATGGCTTCAACAAACCGAGGAGACAGGCCGATACGTTCTTCAGATGTTTGGTCAAATACTTTCACTTGAAGAGGAATTCCTTTGATTTGTTGTACATGTACATAAACTTCCCCGAAGTGTTCGTCCACTTGTACTCCACTTGCAATGGCTTGGTCATTTTCGCCAAATACGTTTCGCACTTCAGCTAATATTTGTTCCCAGTCATTTTTAGCCAACCGTTCAATCGCTAAAAAATCCGCTACATGATAAATCCCTTTAACGCCAGGTATACTTAAAATGGAGACGATTTCCTGAGGTGCCTCTGACGTTTCATCCTTTTTATAATTAAAACTTTTTCCAAAAGGAAGTTCATGGTCAACAATTACTTTCATGGTATTCGGACTTGGTGTCGGTTCAATTGTGAGTATTTTCATGCAAAACGCCTCCTACTTGGATATTATCATGACCCAATAATTTCTTGCAGATAACCCCATCGCTCAATTAAGTGGTTATATTGCTCATTTAAAGCCTCGAGTTGATTCGTTGCTTTTTGCAATTTTTCGAAGTCTGCACCCGCAGATTCCACTTCTTTTTCGGCAACGATAATCGCCTCTTCTATTTTTTCGATATCTGATTCAATGGTTTCCCATTCTTTTTGTTCTTTGAATGACAATTTTTTCTTTTGTTCTTTCGGCTTTACAGGTTCGGTTTTTTCGATAACAACCGTATCTTCCACAATCACTTCAGGAGATTGAAGTAAAAAGTCAGAATAAATTTCCTGTACTTCTCGAGTATTCCCTTTGCCGTCTAGTACCCATAATTTTTTCGCAATACGATCCAAGAAGAAACGATCATGCGA
Source organism: Paenisporosarcina sp. P4_D4 (assembly GCF_056401835.1). Classification (NCBI taxonomy): domain Bacteria; kingdom Bacillati; phylum Bacillota; class Bacilli; order Caryophanales; family Caryophanaceae; genus Paenisporosarcina; species Paenisporosarcina sp. P4_D4. Next base: position 27,343 of record NZ_JBFUIO010000031.1, read on the forward strand.
AATTGTGATAACAACACCTGGGAATTGTTCGATGAAATCTTCCAACACTGACAATGTTTGAATGTCCAGGTCATTTGTTGGCTCATCCAATAGCAAGACATTTGGTTGTTCCATAAGAAGTTTTAGCAAATGAAGTCTTTTGCGTTCTCCGCCAGACAATTTCCCAATTGGCGTTCCATGGACTTTTAGTGGGAACAAGAATCGTTCAAGCATTTGGGCAGCTGAATGTCTTACTCCATCCGATCCTTCAATATCATTTGAAGACTCTCGAACATATTCAATCATACGAGTGTTCGGATTCATTGGTGGGATGGTTTGCTCGAAATGAGCGATTTTGACCGTTTGCCCGATACTCAATTCACCACTGTCTGGCTCTATTTTTTCTGCCAGCATATTGATTAATGTACTTTTCCCGGCACCATTTGGTCCAACAATACCAATTCGATCTCCTGGCTGCAGTAAAAACGAAAAATCTTTGATGATTTGTTTTCCTGCATATGCTTTTGATAAATCAATGCCTTCAAGCACTTTTTTACCTAATCGCGTCGTTGCCAGTTTCATGTCTAGAGATGTATTGTCATTGTTACGGTCCATTTGGTCGTCCAATTGCTCAAAGCGCTGAATACGCGCTTTTTGTTTTGTTGTTCTCGCTTTGGCACCGCGTCGGATCCATTTCAGTTCAGAGCGGAATCGGTTCTGCAATTTCAATTGAGAAGATGCTGCCATTTCTTCACGAATGGCTTTCGCTTCCAAATAATCTCCATAATTTCCACGGTGAGTGTACATGGTTTGGTCAGCAATTTCATAGATATGAGTAGATACGCCATCCAGGAAATATCTATCATGGGTTACGAATATAATAGCACTGGACAAACGTGCCAAGCTTTCTTGTAACCATTCTGATGATTGAACATCCAAATGGTTGGTAGGCTCGTCCAATAATATTAAGTCTGCAGGTTCTATTAATACTTTAGCTAACGCAACACGTTTCAATTGTCCACCCGAAAGTTCATTTACTTTTTGGTCGAACATATCAATTCCAAGTTTCGATAAGGCTGTTTTAGCGACTGCATTGATATCCCAAGCATTATATTGGTCCATTTCCTGCTGTATTTTCATGTAGGCGTCCTGATTTTCGACAGATGACGAATCTTCAGTTAATTTTTCAAGAGCATCTTCGTACTTTCTATTAATCTGTAATACAGGTGCATCTCCACTGAACACCGCTTGTAATACCGTTAAATCCTCTGCGAATTGAGGGTCCTGTTCTAAAAACGATATACGGTATTGGTTCGGATGGTCCATTGAGAGTTGATCTGCCTCTATCTGATTGGCAAGAATGGAAAGAAACGTTGATTTACCTGTTCCATTAACACCAATCAGTCCAGCACGTTCGCCAGCGTATATTGTAAAATCGATGTTTTCAAATAACGTTTTTTCTCCAACTGTTTTTGTTAAGTTTGATACGATTAAATGGCTCATTTTTCTTCACTCGTTTCTATTTTCAGTTGGTCGATAAATGCCAACATAAATTCATGACGCTGCAACGCTAATTTTTTTCCTGTTTCGGTTACCATTAAATCTTTCAGTAAAAGCAATTTCTCGTAAAAATGTGTGACGGATGCTGTTTCTTTATTG
>NZ_JBFUIO010000032.1:0-28844 GCF_056401835.1 Paenisporosarcina sp. P4_D4
GTCGAAGAAACAGCAAATGTCATCTTAAACAAAAACCAGTAAGGTGAAAACCATCCCTATGAGGGAAGGTTTTTTCTTTTGAAATAATAATTATTTTGTGGATTTTTCAAGAAAAACGTTTTATAATAAAAAATTGTGGTAAAAATATTTAATAAGGGTTGTCATTTCGTAAGTTTTGTCAAGATTTCAATAATTTAGATTTTTGAAAATCACTATAGAAAAAAACAGTATTACTTCTACAAAGGGGGTAATATGTATTTTTTTTATTATTTTTGTCGAAACTTGCAGGATTTTCATCGATTATCTCGAATTCAATATTTAGCCTATAAAGATGGTGATGACAACGTGCAACGAATTCCGGAAGAAACAATTGAACAGATTCGCACGAGTAATGATGTTGTTGATGTTATTAGCGAATACGTTCAATTAACAAAACGTGGACGCAACTGGTTTGGTCTTTGTCCTTTTCATGGAGAACAAACACCTTCATTCTCAGTTTCACAAGATAAACAAATCTTTCATTGTTTTGGATGTGGTGCCGGAGGAAATGCCATTACCTTCGTAATGGATATCGACAATCTTTCTTTTCAGGAAGCAGTTAGCAAATTAGGATCACGTATAGGTATCGACCTGGACATTGAACCTCAGAATGGCGAAGCTAAAACGGTCTCCAAAGAAGAAACAAGAATGAAAGAAGCGCACACGTTTGCTATGAATTACTACCATCACTTGCTTCTAAATACGGAAGAAGGAGAAAAAGCCCTTCATTATTTAGAAGAAAGAGGATTTTCAAGAGAGCTTATTGAACAGTATAGAATTGGGTGGTCACTACCTAATTGGGATGCCTTAACCACGTTGCTTGAACGTAAAGGATTCAATCCGGCCGAAATGGCACAAAGTGGTCTGCTCATTCAAAAAGAAAATAAAAATGAATACTTCGATCGATTTAGAGAACGAATCATGTTTCCGGTTCGTGATGAAGCGGGACATGTCATAGCATTTTCTGGACGTGTATTAAATACGGAGTCGCAGGATGCAAAGTACATGAACAGTCCTGAGTCTCCGATATTTCAAAAAAGCAAAGTTTTGTATAATTTGGATGTTGCGCGCCCTATAATCCGTAAAAAGCATAAAGTGATTGTCATGGAAGGTTTTATGGATGTTATAGCAGCGGCAAAAGCGGGCATCATGAATACTGTTGCTACGATGGGTACTTCGCTTACAAAGGAACATGTTAATAAACTGAAACGTCTAACTGATTCTGTGACACTTTGTTACGATGGGGACGCTGCAGGGCTAGAAGCTGCAAAACGTGCTGCACAGCTATTAATGCAGGATAAAGTGAAAACGGAAATAGCCATCCTGCCAGATCAAATGGACCCGGATGACTTTGTTCAAAAAAATGGAGCAGAGGCATTCGAAAAACAAATAATTGAACGACCCCATGCTTATTTGGCTTTTATGATGATGGTTGCAAGACGCAATAAAAACTTTCAATTTGAAAATGACACGTTACAATACGTGCAAGAAGTTCTCGAACACTTTGTCGGAAATTCTTCACCAGTTGAACGCGATTTATATATTCGGCAATTAGCCAATGAAACCAATATTTCGGAAGATGCGATTTATCAGCAATTTCGAAAGATTGAAGGGAAAAATATTAAGCAGAACTCGAGACAACAGGCTCCTCCTGTTGCCCAAAACGCTCCGGTAAGTCGTAAGCGTATACAGGCAATTGATCGGGCTGAAAAATTGTTGCTCGCTCATATGTTACATCAAGTTGATATTGTCGATCGTTTACACCAAGATCATGGCCTACACGTATTCATCCACGATCCTTATGAAGCGATATTTGTTCGTCTCATAGGTTTCTACGACACATATCCTCAAGCTGATACACATCGTTTTCTAGAAATTCTAGAAGACACAGAACTACGAAAGCTGGTCATGGAAGCAACGTTAACAGAACGAGACCCGGAACATGCAAGTGAAGAAGTCTCCGACTGCTTACGACAAATAAATAAACATCGAATCGAGCTTCAAATTCAAACGAAAATGCACGAGTCCAAAGAAGCAGAAAAACTTCAGGATATGACACGTGCTTTAGAGCTAGCAAAACAAATGATCGATTTGAAAAAATCGTTATCAACGATGTAAATTGATTGGTTTTTAAAGGAGGAAGACTTATGGCGGACAAGTCTGAGCGTTCAAAAGAGGTAGAAACTGAGGTCACATTAGAAGAAGCAAAAAAATCTCTACTCGAACTGGGTAAAAAATCGGGGGAGCTGACTTTTGCTGACATAGCTGAAAAATTATCCGTATTTGAGTTGGAATCAGATCAAATCGAAGAATTTATTGAACAGCTAGAAGCACAAGGTGTGGAGCTTGGTCGTAAAGACGGCGATGAAGAAGACTTAGAAAAATTAATGAAAAAAGGGCAAGAAGAGGAAACATTCGATTTAAACGATTTAAGTGTACCACCTGGTGTTAAAATCAATGACCCAGTGCGAATGTACTTAAAAGAAATCGGTCGTGTTGACTTACTTTCTGCAGATGAAGAAATTGCCTTGGCTAAACGTATTGAAGCAGGCGATGAAGAAGCGAAAAAACGTTTAGCAGAAGCGAACTTACGACTGGTTGTAAGTATTGCCAAGCGTTACGTTGGCCGTGGCATGCTGTTCCTGGATTTAATTCAGGAAGGTAATATGGGTCTAATCAAAGCGGTGGAAAAATTTGATTTCCGTAAAGGATTCAAATTCAGTACGTACGCAACTTGGTGGATTCGACAAGCGATTACACGTGCTATTGCTGACCAAGCTCGTACGATTCGTATCCCTGTCCATATGGTTGAGACCATCAACAAATTAATCCGCGTTCAGCGACAGTTGCTTCAAGACCTAGGTCGCGAGCCTTCTCCAGAAGAAATAGGGGAAGAAATGGAATTGCCAGCTGAAAAAGTGCGTGAAATTTTAAAGATTGCTCAAGAGCCAGTTTCACTTGAAACACCTATCGGGGAAGAGGATGATTCGCACTTAGGAGACTTCATTGAAGACTCGGATGCACAATCTCCATCTGACCATGCAGCTTATGAGTTGTTAAAAGAGCAGTTAGAGGATGTTTTAGATACTTTAACTGACCGAGAAGAAAATGTATTGCGTTTGCGTTTTGGTCTTGATGATGGACGTACACGCACTTTAGAAGAGGTAGGGAAAGTATTTGGTGTAACGCGTGAACGTATTCGTCAAATCGAAGCAAAAGCTTTACGCAAATTGCGCCACCCTTCAAGAAGTAAACGACTGAAAGACTTTTTAGAATAGAATGTTCAAAGATGCTCACACCGGTGAGCATCTTTTTTTGTTCTCTTTTTTAATAGAAGAATAATAGTTGTGAATGTTAGAATATTTCATATATAATGAAAAATGAAAGCGTTTTAAAATTAAAAGGGGTTGAATGTAGTGAATTTTGATTTATCGCAAGAACATCAGATGATTCGCAAGACAATGAAAGAGTTTGCGGATAAAGTTGTAGCACCAGGTGCGATAGAACGTGATCGGACGAAAGCTTTTCCAAAAGAAATTTTTAAACAGTTAGCCGACATGGGGATGATGGGCTTACCGTTTTCAGAAGAATATGGTGGGGCTGGTGCAGATACAATCAGTTTTGCTATTGTTACTGAAGAACTTAGCAGAGCATGTGCATCTACTGGTATTACGTATTCAGCGCATATTTCTTTAGGTGGGGCTCCGCTTAATTTGTTTGGAACAGAAGAACAAAAACATAAATATTTAACGCCGATCTGCACAGGTGAATCTTTTGGAGCTTTCGGGTTGACTGAACCAAATGCAGGCTCAGATGCAGGCGGGACACAAACGCGTGCGGTTGAAGATGGTGACGATTTCGTCATTAATGGCAGCAAAGTATACATTACGAACGCAAGCTATGCGAAACATTTGGCAATCACAGCGATTACCGGAGAAGTAGATGGTAAGAAGGAAATCAGTGCGATTATTGTGCCAACTGATGCCGAAKGATTCACAGTGATTGATAACTACGAAAAAATGGGCTTAAATGCTTCTAATACAACAGAACTAGTTTTAGAGAATGTGAGAGTACCAAAAGAAAATCTATTAGGCAAACGCGGCGAAGGATTCCGTCAGTTTTTAGTAACACTCGATGGCGGTCGTATCGGTATTGGCGCAATGGCGGTAGGGATTGCTCAGGCAGCATTCGACCGTGCGCTTCGTTATTCTAAAGAACGCAAACAATTCGGCAAACCATTGTCCGATTTCCAAATCACTCAATTCAAATTGGCGGATATGGCCATGAAAATCGAATTGGCTCGTACGATGGTCTATAAAGCTGCGTGGCTTAAAGATCAAGGTCGTCCATTTTCAAAAGAAGCATCAATGTGTAAATTATATGCTTCTGAAATCGCCATGCAGATTGCTGACCAAGCCGTTCAAATTCACGGTGGATATGGCTATATGAAAGAATATGAAGTTGAGCGTTATATGCGCGACGCTAAATTGTGCGAAATTGGCGAAGGTACTTCAGAAGTGCAACGAATGGTAATTGCTCGTTTAATCGGCTGTTAAATTTCGCTAAATTGTCGAATTTATCACAATCCGTGAAAACTTCCGAGATAAGACTTTTCGTTTTTGATGGAATGCAGTACAATAACACTGTTGACTGATTCTATTCTAGAAAAAGAACGAACGAAAAAGGAGGTTACATGATGCAAAAAAATCCAATAGTTCCTTTCATTTTAATTATGGCATTTGGTATCGGTCTTATTTTCTTCTTATCAATTCAAGGTGTTGATAAAAAAGAAGAAATCGCTTCTGAACATGAAGGAGGCGCAGAAGGCGGAAAAGCTGAAACTGCAGAATTCGATCCAGAAGTGGCGAAAGGAAAATGTATTTCTTGTCACGGCGGAGATCTTAAAGGTTCAGTAGGTCCTGCTTTAGCTGGTACTTCTTTATCTAAAGAAGAAATTACTAAAACTATCGTAAATGGTAAAGGATCTGGCATGCCTGCTGGTTTACTACCTGAAGATCAAGCAGCACAAATGGCTGATTACATTTTAAGTCTAAAATAAGCTGAAACCCTTATCCGAAATGGATAAGGGTTTTTTCATGCACTAGATTTGTCATGCTTCGTGAATAGAATACAAAAGTGCACGAATAGAAAGTGTGAAATTCACAATACCGTGAAAAGGACCTCTGAAACCGCGAATAGACGAAAAAATCATTTTCAACGGTCTTCCCATTACATTCGGGAACCCGTTTTTTCATGTCTATGGTACAATCTTGTTTATAGAAGAAAGGAGAGGATTTCGTTGAACGCACAACGTCTCTCAGAGCGATTAACACGTGTCGCTTCATTTGTTGAAAAAGGTTCAATTGTGGCAGATATCGGAAGTGACCATGCTTATTTACCATGTTATCTTGTTCATCAGCAGATTGCTGAAAAAGCAATAGCAGGGGAAGTGGCAAAAGGACCGTATGAATCGGCACGCAATCAGGTTCGTGCTGAACAATTGCAGGAACAAATTACGGTTCGATTTGCAAACGGACTGCAAGCAATAGAAAAAGAAGATTCTGTTGATACAGTGACAATAGCTGGAATGGGTGGCCCATTGATTGCCTCCATTTTAGACCAAGATATCGACAGACTGATAACGGTAGACAGACTCATTTTGCAACCGAATATTCATGCGAAAGCAATTCGAGAATGGGCAATATTAAATGAATGGAAGCTGGTTGCAGAAGAAATTTTGCAGGAAGACGACAAGATTTACGAAATTCTGGTGTTGGAAAGAGGAAAGATGTCTTTAACAGCAGCACAGTTGCTCCTTGGTCCGTTTTTAATGGAGGCTCGTAATGATGCGTTCCGTAAAAAATGGGAGAAAGAATCAGTTGAGTGGGAACGCATATTAGAAGCGATTCGCGTAGCTGAATTATCAAAAGATGTACAGATGAAAAAAGAAGAAATCGAAGAAAAATTGAAGATTGTAAAGGAGGCTCTCAGTGCATGAAAACTGCGAATGGACACGAAATCATTCAATTATTTGAGTCCTGGTCGCCTAAATTCTTTGCATTAGAAGATGACCCCATCGGTTTACAGATCGGTAAATTGAATCTACCCATTAAAAATGTATTGGTTACACTCGATGTTACACTTGAAGTTGTACAGGAAGCAATCGACAAAAAATGCCAGATGATTCTCGCACATCATCCACCTATTTTCCGTCCATTAAAAAATCTCCGTACAGATTCGCCATCAGGTGAAATGTTTGCGCTTTGCATCAAACATGACATTGCTGTTTATGCTGCCCATACCAATCTGGATGTGGCACCGGGTGGGGTGAATGATTTGTTGGCCGAAGCATTCGGATTAAAACAAATCAACATTTTGGATGAAACATATTCGGAACCGATGATGAAGTTAGCCGTGTTTGTACCGACCTCATCTTCAGAAGATTTACGTAAATCGCTCGCATCTGCTGGAGCAGGGCAAATCGGCAATTACGATAGCTGTAGTTTTTCATCCACCGGCAAGGGGAGATTCCAGCCTTTAGATGGATCAGATCCCTATATCGGCACTAAGAATCACCTGGAAGAAGTAGAAGAGGATAAAGTGGAAGTAATTTTCCCTGCTTCCCAAAAATCAAAAATCCTAAGAGCCATGTATACAAATCATCCATATGAAGAAGTGGCTTTTGATATATGGAAACTTGATTCAAAAACACAGCAGCAAGGAATTGGCCGCATTGGAGAGCTTGAACGAGCAATGACTCTTGATGAGTTTGCTCAACAAGTCAAAAATCGACTGTCTGTTCCTTTTGTGCGTGTTGTAGGCGATCCTTCGGCAAATATCCGTAAAGTGGCTGTTTTGGGTGGGGACGGCAATAAGTACATCCAAAAAGCAAAACGGGCAGGGGCTGATGTCCTTGTAACGGGGGATTTATATTTCCATGTTGCACAGGATGCACAAGCACTCGGCTTAAATGTAATTGATCCAGGACATCATGTTGAATCCATAATGAAAAAAGGTGTTTCCGAAAAAATGAATGCCATGTGTAAAGAGAAAAAATTCGACTGTACATTTATTGCATCGGAAATTTCCACTGAGCCCTTCCGAATTCTATGAAAAAAGCTATCCATTGCTGGATAGCTTTTTTCATTAAGTAAGTGTATAGGGTTCAATCCGGTCAACCGGTTTAGGAGTTTTGATTTTAGGTAAAATCTTATCAATTGTAACCGTACGATCCAAACGATGGGTTTGTGGATCTTGTGGGTCATACTTCTCTAAAAATTGGACAACTTCTTTTACGATAGGTGTCGGTGTAGAAGCGCCAGCTGTAACCGCAATGAGTTCAATTCCTTCTAACCATTCAAGTTTAAGCTCAGATAAGTCGGATATCCTGTAAGAAGGGGTGTTGGCAATTTCTTCGGATACCTGGGTAAGGCGATTTGAATTATTACTCATCGGATCTCCGACAACAATTAATAATTGGGCAGCACCGGCTTGATCTGCGACCGCTTCTTGTCGAACTTGAGTAGCCAGGCATATCTCTTTATGCACTTCGATATGAGGATATTTAAGTGATAATTTTTCCATTAAGGCAGCAACATCCCATTGACTCATCGTCGTTTGGTTTGTCACAATCAATTTTTCTGCCTGAATGTTCAGTTGTTCAACATCTTCGACCGTCTGTACAAGGTGAACAGCATGTGGCGCAACACCTACTGCTCCTTCAGGTTCTGGATGTCCTTTTTTGCCGATATAAATGACTTGATATCCTTCAGCTGTCTTTTCACGAATCAAATCGTGAGTAACCGTCACGTCAGGACAAGTGGCATCAATTGACACCAATCCTTTTTGTCTGGCTAATTCACGGACTTCAGGTGAAACTCCGTGGGCAGTGAAGATGACTGTGCCGCCCTCGACTTTTTCCAGAATTTCTTTACGATTCTCTCCATCCAGCGTAATGATCCCGTCTTTTTCAAAGGCATCGGTAACGTGTTTGTTGTGAACAATCATACCTAATATATAAATCGGGCGTGGAAGGGATGTATCCATCGCTGCATTACGAGCGATTACCATTGCATCCACGACGCCGTAACAATAACCACGTGGGGAAATTTTGAGTACTTGCATATGTAGCACTCCTCTCAGAAGTTGTTAAGTTTTATTATAACTGAGAGGAGCGGCGAATTCAAAAATCAAAAGGGTGGCTGGAAAATACGTGGTTGTGAAGTTCCACCAAGGCGGGGGGCAGCGGATGCAACATTACGGACAGCGCTGGCAGTGGCCGTGGCGTCAGGCATATTTTGAAAACCTCTGTACATTCTCCATAATGCCGGTATGTTTTGGACCATAGGTGCAACTTGTTGGACCATAGGTGTCAGTTTCTGAGCGGTGTTCAAGAAACGGTCAGCGGTTTCCATGAACTGCTCAACACGGTTCGTTCCCTGTGGTAATCCACCATTTCCTAATGCATTCCCAATACCACCTAAAGGCGATTGGGATCTATTAGCATTACCTAAGGTATTCCCTAAACCACCAAAAGGCGATTGGGATGGATTATCATTACCAAAGGCATTCCCAAAACCACCAAAAGGCATTTGGGATGGATTATCATTACCAAAGGCATTCCCTAAACCACCAAAAGGCATTTGGGTTGGACTTCCACCAGAAAAGCTTTGCGGCATCGAGTGCCTCGGTGAAACATTCGGCATTTGTGATTGTGCGAATGGATAAAAAGATTGATAACGCATAAAATCCTCCTTTCTAAATAAATAGTTAATTGACGCAGAGGGCACACTACAACTATGATAAGCTGATGGTCTTCAAAATAATCAAAACATGATACAATGGAAGAACGTAAGGAGGGGCAAAAATGTCCAAATATACAGATTATGATTTTCAACCTTTTTTACAAAATGCCATTAGTAAATTAGGCTTTACAGAACCAACCCCTATTCAAAAAGAAATGATACCTCTAATTCTTAAAGGAAAAAGTGCGATTGGCCAAGCACATACGGGTACAGGGAAAACGCATAGTTTTTTAATTCCGATTGTTGAGCGAATCCTCACTGACAAAACAGAATTACAAGCTATCATAACTTCCCCAACACGTGAACTTGCTTCCCAGATTTTCGAAGAACTAAGCAAACTGACTGAAGGTACAGACATTCAATCAAAATTGTTTATCGGTGGAACTGATAAACAACGTTCGATTGACAAGTTAAAATCACAACCACATATTGTGGTTGGGACACCAGGTCGTATTCGTGACTTAGTCAAAGAGAATGCTTTGCTTGTTCATACAGCACCGATATTAGTAGTAGATGAAGCAGACCTCGCTTTTGACATGGGCTTTATCGAAGATATCGATGCATTTGCAGGAAAAATGCCAGATTCACTTGAAATGTTCGTATTCTCAGCGACGATTCCTGAACGCTTGCAACCATTCTTGAAGAAATATATGGAGTCTCCAGTACACATCAACATTGGTGAAAAACGACCAGTAGCAGAAGGAATTGTCTTCAATCTGGTTCCTGTTCGAAGCAAATCGAAAAAGAAACGTTTAGTTGAAGTGTTGAATGGGATTAATCCTTACTTGGCTATTATTTTTGCCAACACTCGAAAAAATGCTGATGACGTAGCCAATTATTTAGCTGAAGCGGGTTATCGTGTAGGACGGATTCATGGTGATTTAGCACCACGTGAACGTACACGCATGATGAAACAAGTCCGTGAACTTGAATATCAATACATCGTTGCAACAGATCTTGCTGCCCGTGGTATCGATATTCAAGGTGTCAGCCATGTCATCAACTATGAGCTGCCAGAAGACTTGGAATTCTTCATTCACCGTGTCGGACGTACAGCTCGTGCAGGTTTGGAAGGCACAGCTATTACATTATATGAACCGACAGATGAAGACGCGATTATCCGCATCGAAAAAATGGGAATTCCTTTTGTTCATGTGGATGTAGTTGATGGTGAGTGGTCACCTTTAAAAGAACGCCACACACGCAAAAACCGTAAAAAAACAACTGAAGATGAAATTGATGCGAAAGCAAAATCAATGGTCCGTAAACCGAAAAAGGTTAAACCAGGATACAAACGTAATATGAAATGGGAAATGGACAAAATCAAGAAGAGAGAACGCCGCATCAAAAACCGCAAAAAGTAAGGGGTGTTCTTTATGCTATTAGGTTCACATGTTTCCATGAGTGGAAAAAACATGCTGGTCTCAGCCAGTGAAGAGGCTGCGTCTTATGGGGCAAACACTTTTATGATTTATACTGGTGCACCACAAAATACGCGTCGTAAACCGATAGAAGAATTGAATATTGAAGCGGGACAAGCACATATGTTGGCGAATGGTATGTCGAACATTGTGGTTCATGCGCCATATATCATCAATATCGGGAACTCGTTGAAACCAGAAACGTTTGCACTCGGCGTCGAGTTTTTACAAAAAGAAATTGAGCGTACTGCCGCATTGGGTGCCAAACAAATCGTCTTGCATCCTGGAGCACATGTTGGGGCAGGAGCAGATGTCGGTATTGCAAAGATTATTGAAGGCCTAAATGAAGTGCTTTCACAAGATTTCCCTGTGCAAATCGCTTTAGAAACGATGGCAGGAAAAGGTACAGAATGTGGTCGATCTTTTGAAGAGCTTGCACAAATCATAAATGGCGTGACACATAACGAACGAATGTCGGTTTGTTTTGATACTTGCCATACGCATGATGCAGGTTACGATATTGTTGAAGACTTTGATGGTGTCTTAAAGCAGTTTGATCAGTTGATCGGACTGGATCGTTTGAAAGTTCTTCATATTAATGACAGTAAAAATGTCCGCGGTGCAGGTAAAGACCGTCATGAAAATATAGGATTTGGTGAAATTGGTTTTGATGCACTTAATTATATCGTGCATCATCCCCAGCTTACTGCAGTTCCTAAAATTCTAGAAACACCTTTCGTCGGATCAGATGCGAAAAACAAAAAAGCACCTTATCTTTATGAAATTGACATGTTCAAAAAACAGACGTTCATGCCAGAAAGCATTGAGAATTTACGTTCTTAAATCAAAAGAGACTCAAGCATATATTTGCTAGAGTCTCTTTTTTGTCGATTGATTATAGTCCAAAATGTGTGAAAAGCTTTTTGGTGCGTGTTTTTCCTAATATCCCTTGAAGTTGTTTATGAACATGCGCTGGTGGCCCAAACAATAACCATTGAAGTGAGGCTTTGTCAAAGATAGGGCGGACTAATTTCACTTCTTCTACCGTCAGGGTAACGGGAAGTATACTGGTCATTTTGGCAATCTCATCATCCGGTTTATCTTTTATTGCTTGAACAAGTTCCCAAATATCCATTAATTCATCCTTTCAAGATAATAGAGTTTACTTCTTGTCATTTCTTCGATATACTAATGCATTGTAAATCGTAATGATTATGAATTAGAAAGAGGCGAGCTTGATGAAAACGCCATTAGATATCAACATACAAAATGTGTCATTTCAATATGATCAAACTGTTGTATTGAAGAACATTTCTCTACAAGTAAAGCAAGGGGACTTCCTCGCAGTACTGGGACCTAACGGATCAGGGAAGTCGACATTGTTAAAAATAATATTAGGATTGCTGAAGCCCACCTCCGGGACCGTTGAGTTATTTGGACAGAAGAGTCAGGATTTTAAACATAGAGAATGGATTGGCTATGTCTCTCAAAAATCAAATGCTTTCAATACAGGCTTTCCAGCGACAGTGTTTGAAGTGGTTGCGAGCGGTCTCGTGAAAAAATCAGGACTCTTTAAAAAATACCCAAAAGACGTAAAGCAACGAGTGGAAAATGCTCTACTTTCTGTAGGGATGGTGGAGTTTATGAACCAATCCATAGGGGAGTTATCTGGTGGTCAGCAACAACGAGTGTTTATCGCTCGTGCACTTGTTGCCGAACCAAAATGCCTGATACTGGACGAACCAACCGTCGGGATAGATCATCAGCATGTGCAATCGTTTTATAATATGCTTGCGGAATTGAATCGTGAACAACAAATAACACTCATTCTTGTGACTCATGATGTCGATACTGTTTCAAGCAATATCAGTCACGTGGCATGTTTGAATCAGACGATTCATTTCCACGGCTTAGAAAATGATTTCAACCAATTAAGCGACGAAGACCGTCAAGCCTGGTATGGGCACTCAGTTCGTAAAATTCACCACGTGAAAAGTGAGGGAACTCGATGATATCAGCACTGATTAACTATGAATTTTTACAAAATGCGTTTGCATCAGGAATCATCATAGGCTTGATTGCGCCACTTCTTGGCGTATTCATCGTCGTTAGGAGACTATCGCTTATTGCAGATGCTCTCAGTCACGTAACTTTAGCAGGAATTGCAGGAAGTTTGTATTTATCTCAAACCACCGCATTTTTCGCTCTTTTGAACCCATTATATTTGGGTATTGTTGCAGCTGTTACAGGCTCAGTATTGATTGAAAGATTGCGTCGTTTATATAAACACTATGAGGAACTTGCAATCCCAATCATCATGTCTGCTGGTATCGGTTTCAGTGCGATTTTTATTTCATTGGCCAATGGATTTAGTTCCGATTTATTCGGTTATTTGTTTGGCTCTGTATCGGCGGTCAGTCGACAAGATTTATGGATAGTTCTGATCATTGCTTTGATTGTCGTCGTATTTTTGTTGATGTTTTATAAGGAATTATTTTTATTATCATTCGACGAGGAATATGCAAAAGCTTCAGGTCTTCCAGCGAAATGGGTTCACTTATTGTTTATGGTTGTTACAGCGCTCGTCATTGCTGCGAGCATGCGGATTGTGGGAATTCTCCTTGTATCATCTTTGATGACCTTACCTGTTGCAGCAAGCATGCGTCTTGCTAAAGGTTTTAAACAAGCTATCCTGTATGCCGTTTTGTTTGGCGAAGCTGCAGTGATTATTGGTCTTGTGATTGCATTTTATTTAAATATCGCACCAGGTGGAACAATCGTTGTGACATCCATCGCCATATTACTGCTTGTATTAATCGGTAAAAAGATATGGCTGGGTGTCGTAACGAAAAATGAAAGGGGTCGTCTCGTATGAATATTACGAAGGCATGGGACCTTTTAAAAGAAAATGGTTATAAAAAAACGGATAAGCGAGAACAAATATTGAATTTGTTTAAAGACAATGAACGATATTTGACTGCCCGTGACTTGTTGGACGTGATGAAGAAAGATTATCCTGGCATGAGCTATGACACAATCTATCGAAATTTAAGTACTTTTGTGGAGTTAGGAATTTTAGAAGAAACCGAACTGTCAGGAGAACGCCATTTCAGAATGCAGTGTGAAACGGATCATCACCATCATCATTTCATTTGCATGACTTGTAGCAAAATCAAGGAAGTCCATATATGCCCAATGGATCTGCTACAGGAAACACTGCCGGCTTATCAGATTGAAAATCATAAGTTCGAAATCTACGGTAAATGTCCAGAGTGTCAGTAAACTATATATAAAAAGCGTGAGGCCTAGGCCTCACGCTTTTTGTTTAAGAAATGTATGTTGGATCCAGCTGTCTGCTTCAAGCCAGTTATTCACGCGAATCACGCCATTTGGAACAGGCTGCTGATTATACGGCGTATTGAACAATAACACAGGAATGTTCAACTCTTCGGCGATGCCGACTGCATTGTCATGTTTATCTTCAAAAAACACATCAATTTCAAAATTTCTTGCCGTTTGAATCTTATCATGTGTCCCAATCAGTTCGATATGATCGTACTCAAGATTTTGTTCAATAAACCATTGCAAGGTGACGTCGCGAACATTGTGACCACGTGCCGATATGAAATACAACTCGTGCTGTTTCTTCCATGCAGTTAATATTGCGTGTGCATCCACTTGAATAGGGGATGTCGCATAAATTTCAGGTTCTGCTTGCTTGAACCATTTATAAAAATCTTCCGTTGTAACAGGAAAAGCTTTCGTTAAATCGTATTCTTTAATATCATCCAGTACCAAGTTACATTCAAAAGCTTTATTGATATGGGGTAGTAAAGAAGTCGGGCATGTGACCGTACCATCTATATCGATGCCAAATCGGTAGTTAGACATATGCTAAAACTCCTTTACGCGTTTAATTTTTCTTTTTCCTGTTTGTCGAAGTATTCTTGTGCAATCTTATCGATTTCCACTTTCAATTCTTCTACCATAGTTGCTTCTGGCACTTTACGGACTGTTTTTCCTTTCATGAATAACAATCCTTCGCCACGAGCACCTGCAATGCCGATATCGGCTTCACGGGCTTCCCCTGGTCCATTTACCGCACAACCAAGAACAGCGACCTTAATCGGTGCTTTAATAGTGGAAATGTATTCTTCCACTTCATTCGCAATGGAAATCAAGTCGATTTCAATTCGACCGCAAGTTGGGCATGAAATCAAAGTTGCTGCATTTGATGAAAGTCCAAACACTTTTAATAACTCACGTGCAACTTTTATCTCTTCGACTGGATCTGCACTCAAAGACACTCGTAATGTGTTACCGATTCCGTGGCTTAATAGTGCACCAAGTCCGGCAGCACTCTTGATTGATCCGTTGACTAAAGTACCTGATTCCGTAATCCCAAGGTGGAGCGGGTAGTCGAATGCTTGTGAAGCTTTCACATAAGCTTCAATTGCCAAACTCACATCAGAAGCTTTTAAAGATACGATAATATCATGGAAATCCAAGTCTTCTAGAATTTTGATATGATGCAGTGCACTTTCAACCATACCGTCGGCAGTAGGATAGCCATACTTCTCGATGATTTTGCGTTCAAGTGATCCAGCATTTACACCAATACGGATTGGAATGCCTTTCGCTTTAGCTGCATTAACAACAGCTTCCACTTTTTCACGTCGACCAATGTTACCCGGATTGATACGGATTTTATCCGCGCCATTTTCAATGGCTTTCAATGCTAATTTATAATCAAAATGAATATCCACAACAAGTGGAATATGAATACGTTTTTTAATTTCAGCAATAGCATCAGCAGCACGGTCGTCCGGACATGCAACGCGAACAATTTGACATCCCGCTTCTTCCAGACGCAGAATTTCTGCAACTGTTGCTTCAACATCATGTGTTTTTGTTGTGGTCATACTTTGTATGAATAGTTCATTACTGCCACCAATTGTAATTTCGCCGACACGAACCGGTCGAGTTTTGGAACGGTGAATAATTTCACTCATGAAAATTCTCTCCTTTTCGGGCTCATAGCCTTCACTATTCTTTATTTTAGCAGTCATGAAAAGGATATGACAAGGAAGAAACGTTACTTGGAAAATTATGAGCAAGATAATGGCATGTCTTTGTAAATTGGAACCTTTATTATTTCTCCTGCTTGCAATGCTTGGTTTCGCAAATGAGGATTTTCTTTATAGAAAGCTTCCAACCGTTCGGGGAAGCTCACCCATACTTCTGAAGGGTACACGCCAAACAATGATAATACGGTATCTCCTTCGAGAGCTTGAACAGGAAACACATCATAGTCTTCTTGTTGAACGCAATCAGGTTCTGTCTTTGTAAAAGCAGCCAGAGAGATTGTGCCATCGAGTAAATCTACTTTAATAATATAAGAAAGCAATAATATTGAGATTGCTAGTCCAATAATGCGCATAAAAAAATCCCCCTTTGTACAACAACTTATGCTGAACAAAGAAGGAATATACTTATTTTTTGGGATAATATTTTAGGGCAAGCACTAAATAGATTACACATACGATTGAAGTGCTGATGGTAATCCATCCGTCTGAAAGGTTTGTAAATAAGAAAGCAATTGATAGCACAGTTGGTACGGTATAGGCAAATGCTGTGGTGCGCCAAACATGCCGGTAATCTCCTCGGCGTTTCCAAACTTTCAAGATCATCATTCCGACGAAAGCCATTATACTGATTCGGACAAACAATAATAGAGTGGACATGATAAATTGAGTAATAAAGGCAAAGGGATACAGAATCCATTCCATGTCTTCTACATAATCTATCAAACCAACTATAGAAGAAGAGTCATCTACCAATCCAGACGTAAATTGTATGAACGAAAGAATAGACAGTATGGTGACAAATAAAAACACATATAAAAGGACTTTGCCGATGGGCAGAAGCCGGAAAGCGGCAATTTTTTTCGGGCTGGTTATGGAAGCTAAGAATAGTTGCATGATTGACAAGAAAATCACTCCTTATAAGCTATCATACTACTTTCCATAGATAGATTTTAAGAATTATTTGTACAAATTACGTACAAAGCTGCCCTGATTGTTAAGTTCTTGTAAATATTTAATGAAGTTCTTTACAATCATTTGTCGAATTCTTCATAATGGGGACTGTTGATAATTGTACATACAGGGGTTGAAATTGAATCGTGGAACTTAATTGGCAAGAAATGATGTTTCAATTCATTGGAGGTCTAGGGATCTTCTTGTTCTCTATCAAATACATGGGTGACGGCCTGCAAAAAGCAGCAGGTGATCGATTACGTGATATATTAGATCGATTTACGACGAACCCATTCATGGGTGTTTTAGTCGGGATTGCGGTTACAGTTTTAATTCAATCCAGTTCAGGTACGACTGTCATAACCGTAGGTCTTGTCAGTGCTGGATTTATGACGTTAAAACAAGCAATCGGTGTCATCATGGGAGCCAATATAGGTACAACAGTCACTGCTTTCATTATAGGGTTTGATGTGGGAGAATACGCTTTGCCCGTTATGGCAATTGGTGCTTTCCTGATTTTCTTTTTMAAGAAAAGCCAGATTCAAAATTTGGGAGAAGTTATTTTCGGTTTTGGTGGTTTGTTTTTAGGAATGGAATTAATGAGCGGGGGAATGAAACCTCTTAGTGAATTGCCAGCATTTATCGATTTAACMGTCAATATGAGAGAACATTCCATTCTAGGCGTAATTGTCGGAACGGTATTTACATTAATCGTTCAAAGTTCAAGTGCAACAGTCGGAATTCTTCAAGGTTTGTATTCAGAAGGGGTTTTAAATCTGGATGCGTCACTACCGGTTCTCTTCGGAGATAATATCGGAACAACCATTACAGCTGTATTCGCATCAATAGGTGCTTCGATTGCAGCTCGACGCGCAGCAGCTACACACGTTTTATTTAACGTGGTAGGTACAATTATTTTTATGATGATTTTAGAACCTTTCACTATGTATGTTGAATGGTTGTCTGGCGTTTTAGATATAGGAGAAAAAATGCAAATTGCTTTTGCACATGGTACGTTCAATGTAGCCAACACCATTATTCAATTTCCATTCATCGGTGCATGGGCATACCTTGTAACGAAATTAATTCCGGGCGAAGAAGTAACGATAGAATATAAACCGAAGCATTTAGATCCACACTTTATCGAGACAGCTCCTTCCATTGCTATCGGACAAGCGAAAGAAGAAATTTTGCGTATGGGTCGCTTCAGTGTTCAAGGATTGCAGGAGTCCTTTGACTATTTGAAAACACATAATAAAAAACATGCAGAAACGGGTTACCAGCTAGAAGATGCCATTAATAATCTGGATAACAAAATCACGGATTATTTAGTGAAAATTTCAGCTGAATCTATTTCCAAAGCAGACTCTACTCGACATATTATGTTAATGGAAACCGTTCGTGATATCGAACGGGTTGGTGATCATTTTGATAACATTATTGAGTTGATAGACTACCAGGAAGTTAATCGTCTTAAGTTAACGGACGATGCGATTAAAGATTTGACAGAAATGTTCACATTAACGATAGGAACTGTTGAAAAAGCATTGGAAGCATTGGACACAAACAGCCTTGGATTGGCCCGTGAAGTAGCGGAGCAGGAAGATTTAATTGATAAAATGGAACGTAAATTCCGTAAAAAGCATATTTTACGTCTAAATGAAGGCATATGTTCACCTCAAGCGGGGATGATCTTTGTGGATATTGTTAGTAATCTGGAACGAATCGGTGATCACGCTGTCAACATTGCGGAGGCAGTATTAGGTAAGAGAGCATAAAATGACATCTCCTCTGGTGCTTTACATCTTGCGAAATGTAAGGCACGATTAAGAGGAGATTTTTTTATTGGAGGGAAATAATGGAAATTGTTGGCTGGGGACTTATCATTATTAGTTTTGTTATTGGATTCATTGGACTCGTCTACCCAATCATTCCATCTGTAATTTTTATAGTTGGTGGATTTTTATTGTATGGGGTGTTTTTCTCGTTCGCTGAACTCCCTTGGTGGTTCTGGTTAATTGAAGTATTATTTGTCATTTTACTTTTTGGAGCCGATATGATGGCAAATGCATTCGGCGTGAAAAAATATGGTGGGAGTAAAGCCGGTATATGGGGGAGTACAATTGGGTTATTATTAGGACCTATTGTTTTGCCGTTTGCAGGAATTATTCTAGGGCCATTTTTAGGAGCGATTATTGCCGAGCTCCTTTTTGCTCGCACATCCATCAAACAAGCAATTAAAACTGGGTTTGGATCAGTAATTGGGTTCCTGACTTCGGTTATTACAAAGGGTATCGTGCAGATCGTCATGATTGTCATTTTCTTTTGGGTTGTCTGATATTCAGTCGAAAGACTGAATTCACAAAATTGCATTGATAATATTTGAACGAGCGAACTTATTTTGATACGCTATTAAATGTAAAAACTAATTAGAGATCCTTTAGGAGGAAATGACACATGGCTTACGAATTACCACAACTCCCTTACGCGTATGACGCACTAGAACCACATATTGACAAAGAAACAATGAATATTCACCACACGAAACACCATAACGCATATGTAACAAATCTTAACAACGCTCTTGCTGGTCACGATGACCTTCTTAGCAAATCAGTTGAAGAATTGATTGCAAACCTTGATGCTGTTCCTGAATCTGCTCGTGCTGCAGTTCGTAACAACGGTGGCGGTCATGCCAACCATTCATTGTTCTGGGAATTATTATCTCCTAACGGTGGTGGAAACCCATCAGGCGCATTAGCTGAAGCAATTGATGCGAAATTTGGTGGCTTTGATGCATTCAAAGAAGAGTTTGCTAAAGCAGCAACAACTCGCTTCGGTTCTGGCTGGGCTTGGTTATCAGTTAAAAACGGTGAATTAGAATTAACTTCTACACCAAACCAGGACTCTCCGATTATGGAAGGTTCTACACCTATTCTTGGTTTAGATGTTTGGGAGCACGCGTATTACCTAAACTATCAAAACCGTCGTCCTGACTACATTGGCGCTTTCTGGAATGTAGTAAACTGGGATGAAGTATCAAAACGATACGAATCTGCTAAATAATAAGTGTCTCTCCGTTTTTAAGTTCTTCTTTCTGTAACAAAGTTGGTACCTGCTGATATTAAGTTGGTACGCAGAGTAGGAAGAAAAGCAGGAGCAGATGAAAAAAATAGCTCGAAATGGAATCAGAGAAACGTACCGTCGGTACGCCACTCTGGTTCTTTTTTTATGTCCAAATAAGCTGATGTAACAAGTATTTGTCGTCTTTCAATCCTRAGAAAAAAGAGTGAAGAAAAGCCTGGAAAACGCCTGAGAACCATCCCTTTCTCCTTAAACCTTATCACTACTACGTTCCAACTTCATTACGTTTTAAGCTCGAATAAAAGCCTGAAAAAGAGCCTGAAAGGGGCAAAACAGGGAAAAACTTCATTCCATCATTGAGAAGTGAAAAAGGGGTGGGAAGTGGGTGAAAGGCAAGTGGAGAAGGAATTGTAAGAAAATGGGGTGAGGGAAGAACTTAATATCAGAAAGACAATAAGAAAAGCGTAAAGCGCTA
The DNA here is from genome assembly GCF_056401835.1 of Paenisporosarcina sp. P4_D4. NCBI lineage: Bacteria > Bacillati > Bacillota > Bacilli > Caryophanales > Caryophanaceae > Paenisporosarcina > Paenisporosarcina sp. P4_D4. The sequence continues at coordinate 19,862 of NZ_JBFUIO010000032.1, forward strand.
TGTAGCCTGACACCGGCTCTGGAATGACCGATTCGAAAGCTTACTTTCGGAAGAGGGTCTGAAGCTTAGGTGCGAGCTGGCGCTTGAAGCTTGACAAATTATCGATAAATGAAACATAACACACACTCATTTCGTTAAATGAGTGTGTGTTTTTTTGCGCAAAATGATATACTACTTTACAGTTAGAAAGCTAGAAGGAGGACTGCGGCAGTGCGCAAAACATCAAAAAAGAGAGCGGCAAGTGCAAAGGCAAAACACCTCGCAAATGTCGCATTTCGAATGAATATCCTCTTTTTCTCCATCTTTTTGTTATTCTCTATCCTCATTTTACGCCTCGGATATTTACAGATTGTCAAAGGAGAAGATTTCGTCCGTGAACTGAAAAGAACGGAAGAGGTACCTGTTAATACAAGTGTTCCAAGAGGAAGAATATATGATAGTGCAGGGCGTATTTTAGTAGATAATGAACCTAAAAATGCAATTACGTATACTAAATTGCAAACGACCAAACAAGAGGAAATGTTAACTATTGCTGAACAGTTGGCAAAGTTAATCGAGAAAGAGACAGACAGTGTGACATTGCGGGATAAACAGGATTATTGGATTCAACTACATAAAGAAGAAGCTTATGAAAAAGTATCCAAGAAAGAAGAAAACAAATTGTTGGCGGACGAAACACTTTCGTCAGCGGATTTGCAGAAACAAATCGACAAATTGGTAAGAGAGCGGATTACAGAAAAAGAACTTGGCACTATAACTGATCAGCAACTTGAAGTTCTGGCTATATATCGCGAAATGGCATCGGGGTATGCATTATCACCACAAATCATTAAAAGTGAAAATGTGACACCTGAAGAATTTGCACGTGTTTCTGAGCGATTGACAGAAATGGTAGGAGTCAATACCACGACCGATTGGGTTCGAGTTCCTAAATCACCACTTGCTATTTTAGGTCGTACCACATCCCCGAAAGAAGGGATTCCAAGGTCCCAACTGGACTATTACATCTCGCGTGATTACACGAGAAATGACCGGGTTGGTCGCAGTTATATTGAACAGCAGTATGAAGATATTCTACAAGGTCAGAAAACCGTTGTGAAAAATATTACTGACGGAAAAGGTACAGTAACCGAAACGGAAACAGTCTTTGAAGGTCAACCTGGTAAAGATCTAGTGTTAACAATCGATAGCGAGTTTCAAGCGAAAGTTGAAAGTTTAGTAGAAACGAAAATCTTGGAACTGAAAAAGAAAAATGGTTCAAACTTATTGGACCGTGCCTTTGTTGTTGTAATGGATCCTAATACAGGTGAAGTAATATCAATGGTAGGAAAACAACTTGGGAAAGATGAGAACGGTAAACAGGTAGTCAATGATTATGCATATGGAACGTTCACCACTTCCTATGAAATAGGCTCAGTCATTAAACCGGCAACAATTCTCACCGGTTACGACCAAGGTGTTCTTGAAATGGGCGAAGTTCTGGTGGATGAACCGATTAGAATTAAAGGTACAAAGCCGAAAAGTTCGATTTTCAATCGATCTTCAAGAATGCCCTTGAATGACCTGCAAGCACTTGAAAGGTCTTCGAACGTTTATATGTTTAAAATTGGTTTCCGTTTAGCCAATGCCATTTACCGACCTGATCAACCCATCAATATTGATGAGGCTGCATTTGGTACGCTACGTAATTCCTATGCACAATTCGGCTTAGGTGTTCCAACAGGGATTGACTTGCCTGGCGAAGCTACCGGATTTAAGGGGGAAGAATTGAAGGCAGGGAAACTGCTGGATTTAACGATCGGTCAATTTGATACTTATACTCCTTTACAAATGGCGCAATATGTATCCACGATTGCCAACGGTGGAAGTCGTATTCAACCACATGTTGTGAAAGAAATCCGAAATCCTTCATCTGACGGCATAACGATGGGTTCACTTGTCACAGAAATAGGCCCGACCGTAATGAATCGTATTCACAATACGCAAAGTCAAATAGAACATATCAAAAAAGGGATGAACCGTGTCTACTACGGCGATCACGGCTCTGCGAGATCATATTTTGGGGATGCACCATTCCAGGCTGCCGGGAAAACCGGAACTGCCCAAGTAGTTTATTATGGGCCGAAAAAAGATTACTGGGGAGACAATACAATCAACTCCACGCACATCGGTTTTGCACCACTTGATAATCCTGAAATCGCTTATGCCGTCATGATTCCATGGGCGCCATATCATAATGGCGTGTATGAAAGTTCGGGAACGATTCTTGCCCGAGAAGTCGTCGATGCTTATTTTGCGATACAAAAGGAAAATGGCAAAACTGAAGAAAACGAATCATCAACACTGAAAACTATCAAACCTGCATTTTCAGCTACTGAAATAGAAGAAGATACCGAAAAATCAATTGAATAATATATGAAAAAAAGACCATGATAACTTCAATATCATGGTCTTTTTTTGTTTACAATTTCTTTACATTCAGTTTATATGTCCTCAACATAGAACGTTTAAAGTATTGTTTGTAAGGGAAAACAACAACCAACCTTAGGGGGAACTAGACAGATGAAAAACTTGAAATTCGTTATGATGTCAACAATGATTGGCTCGGCACTTTTACTTGGTGCATGCGGTAATGGAGATAAAGAAGGAAACGGAGAAGCGACAGAACAACTGTCTGGCTCAGTTTCTGGTGATGGTTCATCTACAGTTGCTCCGATTACGGAAGCATTAGTTGAAGAATATCGACTTGTTCAACCAGACGTTAAAGTAACTGCTGGTGTATCTGGAACAGGTGGCGGTTTTGAAAAATTCATTGCCGGAGAAACTGATTTCTCAAATGCTTCACGTCCAATTAAAGAAGAAGAGTCGGCTAAGCTTGAAGAAGCCGGTATTGATTTTACTGAATTAGAAGTTGCATATGACGGTTTATCAATCGTTGTAAATAAAGAAAACGATTGGGCTAAAGATTTAACAGTAGAAGATCTTAAAAAATTATGGGTAGAAGATGGGACAACAAAAAAATGGTCTGATATTAATCCTGAATGGCCAGATGAAGAAGTTGTTTTCTACTCACCAGGAACTGATTCTGGTACATTTGACTACTTCAATGAAGTCATTCTTGAAGATGCAGATATCGTAAAATCAGCAACACTTTCTGAAGATGACAATGTCTTAGTACAAGGTGTAAAAGGAGATAAAAATGCAATTGGATTCTTTGGCTATGCTTACTACCTTGCTAACAAAGATTCAATGAATGTTGTAACTATTGATGGAGTTGAACCAACTAACGAAACAATCGAGACTGGTGAATATAAACCACTTTCACGTCCATTGTTTGTTTATGTTAAAAACTCTTCAGTAAAAGACAATGAAGCAGTATATGATTTCATGAAGTATACGATTGAAAATTCTGGGGATATGGCTGAAGCTGTCGGTTATGTAAGATCTCCTGAAGAAACTTATAAAGAAGATCTTAAAGCTTTAGAAGCACTAAAATAAAGCTTTAATAGAAGTGAAAAGTAAGTTTTGCAATAAGCGGTTAAGAAGGAGTAGCACTGGTGCTACTCTCTTCTCATGTTAATTGATAAGAAAGCTGAAGAGACAGTTGATAAGTCAACGTGTGAGCGCCAAATCGCACGTAAGCGACAGCCAACTATTGAGCCTGTTCTTCCGGTTAAACCGAATGCCAGGGTTTCGCATTTTCACTTTTCTTACGTATAGGGGGATTTCAAATGGCTTCAAATGAACAAGCTTCCAAATTATCTGTCCAGCAGATGATTGCAAAGCAAAAAGGTAAGAAAGGGAAAAAATGGATAGAAAAATCAATTCCAGTTATTCTTTTCATAATTGCCTCAATTTCAGTATTAACTACGTTTGGTATTGTATTCACTTTGCTTTTTGAAACGTTTGAGTTCTTTAAGCGTGTTCCTTTCCTTGATTTTATTTTCGGTAAAGAATGGTTGCCTTTCTCAAATAACGAACCACTCTTTGGAATTTTGCCGTTAGTTGCGGGGACTCTTAAAGTCACACTGATCGCTGTCGTGGTTGCGGTGCCATTCGGCTTAGCATCAGCTGTTTATTTAAGTGAATATGCAAGTGACAATATGCGTCGGGTAATCAAGCCAGTTCTTGAAGTATTGGCAGGAGTTCCTACAATTGTTTATGGTTTTTTTGCTTTAACTTTCGTCACACCTTTGCTGCAACAATTTATACCTGAACTGAAGATTTTTAATGCAATAAGTCCTGGTATTGTAGTGGGAATTATGATTTTGCCCATGATTGCATCTCTTTCAGAAGACGCCATGTCTTCAGTACCGAACTCTATTCGTGAAGGGGCGTTAGCCCTGGGAGCAACAAAACTTGAAGTGGCTATCAAAGTAGTATTACCTGCAGCCTTATCAGGTATTATGGCTTCAATCGTTCTTGCTGTGTCACGTGCTATCGGAGAAACTATGATTGTTTCTTTGGCAGGAGGGTCAACACCAAGATTCGATTTGGATATGACAGACTCGATTCAAACAATGACTGCTTATATTGTACAAGTTTCAACCGGTGATGCTGGATATGGAACGACCATCTATTATTCGATTTACGCAGTCGGATTTACTTTATTCCTCTTCACTCTTCTCATGAACTGGTTAGCTCATGCGATTTCAAAACGCTTTAGGGAGGAATATTAAGATGAAATATATCGATCATACATCCGTGGTTAAACGAATGAGTGGCAGGATGATTGTTAATAAAATATTTAAAACCATATTTTTCATGGCCACACTATTTGCTTTGTTATCGCTGGCAGTACTCTTTTATCGTATTGTGAGTCAAGGTGTGGGGTATTTAACTCCTGAATTCTTTACAAACTTTGGTTCGCGGTTCCCTGAAAAAGCAGGGATTAAAGCGGCATTGGTTGGATCGCTTTGGATGATGGCCGTTGTTGCACCAGTATCCTTGATTTTAGGTGTGGGTTCAGCAATTTACCTAGAAGAGTATGCTAAGAAAAACAAGATCACACAATTCATTCGCATGAATATCGCGAACTTAGCAGGCGTACCATCTGTTGTGTTTGGTTTACTCGGTTTAACGATTTTTGTACGAGCATTAGCTTTAGGTAATAGTGTTCTGGCTGCCGGATTTACGATGAGTTTGCTCATTCTGCCTGTTATTATCGTAGCTTCACAGGAATCCATTCGTTCAGTGCCGAATCATTTACGAGAAGCTTCTTATGGAATGGGAGCAACCAAGTGGCAAACCATTGTCAAAGTTGTCTTGCCTTCAGCGATTCCGGGTATCTTAACCGGTGGAATTTTAGCTTTATCCAGAGCAATTGGCGAAACAGCTCCACTTGTAGTAATTGGTATACCAGTTATTATTCAATTCTTGCCAGAAAATTTACTTAGTCAATTTACTGCAATGCCAATGCAGATCTTTGACTGGGCAAAACGTCCACAGGAAGCATTTCAACATGTAGCTTCAGCAGGAATAATCGTCTTAATGATTTTCTTGTTACTGATGAATTCAATTGCTGTGTTCATTCGAAATAAATTCCAAAAACGTTATTAAGCCGATTCGGCACGGGAGGGTTTCAAAATGGTTCAACTGAATGTAAACAAACAAAATACAACAAGTTCAACAAGCACTAAACCAGAAACGATAGATAGAAACATTGTATATGATACGCGTCAATTAAATTTATGGTATGGCGAGCACCACGCATTGAAGAACATCGATTTAGCAATCAAAGAAAATGAAGTGACTGCAATTATCGGACCTTCAGGTTGTGGGAAATCGACATATATCAAGACATTGAACCGTATGGTTGAATTAGTACCTTCGGTAAAGACTTCTGGTGAAATCATTTACAGGGATCGAAATATTTTCGATGCCGATTACGGGGTCGAAGAGTTGCGAACAAAAGTGGGAATGGTTTTTCAAAAACCAAATCCATTCCCAAAATCAATTTATGACAATATTGCCTATGGTCCGCGTATACATGGTATTAAAAACAAAAAAACCCTGGATGAAATCGTCGAGCAAAGTCTTCGCGGAGCGGCTATCTGGGATGAAGTGAAAGACCGATTGAACGAAAATGCATACGGTCTTTCGGGTGGACAACAACAGCGTATTTGTATTGCACGTGCTCTTGCAATTGAACCAGATGTGATTTTAATGGATGAGCCAACTTCTGCTCTTGATCCGATATCTACGCTTAAAGTGGAAGAACTTGTACAGGAATTGAAAAAAAACTATTCCATCATCATTGTCACGCACAATATGCAACAAGCTGCACGGATTTCAGATCAAACTGCCTTCTTCCTGAATGGAGAAGTCATCGAGTTTGATAAGACTGACACAATTTTTTCTACACCTTCTGACAAACGTACAGAAGATTACATTTCAGGACGCTTTGGATGATCCAGAAGGAGGAATTTGAATGGTAGTAAGAGAAAAATTCGAACACGAGCTAAGAGGTGTTCAAGAGCAATTTTTAATGCTTAGCAATTTAGCCATTTCTACGTTAAATAAATCAATTGATGCATTATTAAGCCACGATGTCGATGTGGCCCTATCAATCATTGAAAATGACAAACATATTAATCGTTTGGAAGAAGAAATTAATGACCGTGTCATTTTATTGTTGGCAAAACAGCAACCGGTTGCTACGGATCTGCGTCGATTGATAGTATTATTGAAAGCTGCCCATGATATGGAACGAGTTGGAGATTATGCTGTCAATATTGCAAAAGAAAATATCCGTATTGGTAAAGCCGATTTCGTTTCACCAATCAAGAATATCGAAGAAATGCGGTCTAAAACCATTACAATGCTAACGGAAGTAATGAAAGCATTTATCGAAGAAAATATTGAAGATGCACGTAAGATTGCTGAGCTTGATGATCAAGTGGATAATTTGTATGGTCAAACCATTCAACAATTATTAAAAGTCGGCGCTGAAAATCCGCAAATGTTAAGTCAAGTTACGCAACTGTCATTTGTATGCCGTTATTTGGAACGATCAGCCGATCATGCAACCAATATAGCGGAACAATTATTTTATTTGGTCAAAGGTCGTCATTACGAACTGAATAAATAAATGGACGGAGAAAGACACGTTTTGTCTTTCTCTTTCTATGTCGAGAAATATTTCACAGTTGGTAGTAGATTTTTCAATGAGGTATGATATAATAGGTTAGTCGTATAAATCATTGCTCATAAGATTTAAAAGATTCCTGATTAGAGTGGGAGGGATAATGATGCGCGTTAACATCACACTAGCTTGCACAGATTGCGGCGAGCGCAACTATATTTCTAAGAAAAACAAGCGTAACAACCCGGAACGTCTTGAAATGAAAAAATATTGCTCACGTGAAAAGAAAATGACTTTACACCGTGAAACAAAATAAAACCATTTAACCAAAACCTGCTCAGGTTTTGGTTTTTTTCATGGAGGGAATATTATTGGAAAAGTCCACAATTCGAAAAGCTATCTTAAACGATTTAAATAATTTATTACCAGAGGTACATGAAAACCATTCATGCATGATACATAGAAAAGTACTAATGGAAGAAACGGTCAAAACAGCACAAGTAATCGGTATCACATTATCTGCATTTCCTGAAGTAGATACATGGAAATTAATTGAAAATTTTTGGCAACAAGGGAAAAGAGTGGCCGTTCCGAAGTGTCATCCCGCCACAAGGGAAATGACTTTTTTTGAAATAACCTCCTTTAATCAACTTGAGGTAGTATATATGAAACTAAAAGAACCGATTCCAGCCCTTACAACTAAACTAGATACGCCTCAAATTGATGTACACATTGTTCCGGGAGTCGTATTTGATCCAAAAGGATATCGTATTGGCTTTGGTGGAGGTTACTATGATCGTTATTTAAGCACATACACAGGATCAACAATCGCGATGGCTTTTGACAGACAGATTGTTGAACAAGTTCCTATCGAACAATTTGATTTACCAGTACAATGTATCTTGACCGAAACAAAACGGATTGTATGTATGAAAACGGAGTGAAAGTATGAAATCAATTTATGATGTTCTTCAATATTTAAAACGCTATGGAACTTTTATCTACACAACAGACCGACAGGCTGATTTATTGTTAATGGAAGATGAAATTCGCGAATTGTATAACTCGCATATGATGGAAACGCAGGATTTTCAGATGGCTATTCTATTAATTCGGCAAGAACGGTCACGTTTAAATGACAAAAACATAAAATAAAATGTAAAGACAATCTGACGAAAGTGGTCAGGTTGTTTTTGTTTTTGGTAAAATATAGGGGTGACTCGAAAAAAATTTACTTTTTTTTAACAAAAACGAAACTTTTATATGTTTCAGCCGTCTTATAAGGGGTAACTAGGTGAAGGAGACATAGACATCTAACTATTTTACTCTTGAATTATTAACAGAAAGTTGCATGGTTGTAAAAAAAGGATTAAGATATACTAATGTTTCTTTCTTTAGTTGAATAAAATAGACTTTCTGCAATAAAGTCGCTCATACCGTTTGTTACGGGAAATTAAATAATTCATGTAGAGGTCAGTCGTTGCCATTCTTATAAATGGGATTGCACGATGACTTTTTGCTGAAAAATTCAAAGTTTGAAAGTGATAAGGAGGATGTTAGGAATGAAGAACATAAAAATACCTAAACATTCGATTTTGGCTCTAGCCATTTTAATGACTTGGATTAAAACCTATGTGGTATACCATACGAGTTTTGATATGAAAATTGAAAATGTCATGCAAGAAGTAATTTTGTTTATAAATCCATTAAGCTTTTTGCTTTTTGTGTATGGTATCTCATTATTCTTTAAATCCGTTAAAGCCAGAAATCGATATTTATTAATTACGAGTACAATATTAGCGGTGATTTTATACGCCAACGTCGCATTTTACCGTTTCTTTAGCGATTTCATCACACTTCCGGTATTGTTCCAGACGAGCAATTTCGGAGACTTAGGTG